>DATDTH010000108.1:0-4764 GCA_035290985.1 Pseudomonas sp.
GGGGTTTGGCGGCGAACAGGCGCTCGTCGAAATGCTCGGGGTTGCCCTGCAGGGCGACCACGTTCAGGGCGGTGATGCGGGTGGCCAGTTGCAGCAGGTAGTCGGCGCGGGAATAGGCCAGGCAGGCCAGGCCGGTCATCACCGCGGTGCCGTTCATCAGCGCCAGGGCTTCCTTGGGCCTCAGGGTCAGGGGTGTCCAGCCCAGGGCCTGGTGCACCGTCTGAGCGCTGCAGGGCTCGCCGCGCCAGAGCACGTCGCGCTCGCCGGCCAGGGTGGCGGCCACGTAGGACAAGGGCGTCAGGTCGCCGCTGGCGCCGACCGAGCCTTCTTCCGGAATCAGCGGCAGTATGTCCAGGTCGAGGAAGGCCTGCAGGCGCTCCAGCAGCTCGATGCGCACGCCGGAGACGCCCTGGCACAGCGACTGCAAACGGGCGGCCAGCACGGCGCGGGTCGCCGCCGGGTCCAGGTGCTTGCCCAGGCCGCAACCGTGGAAGGTGAACAGGTGCCGGGGCAGCGCCTCGACCTGGGCCAGGGGCACCGCGACCACGCAGGAGTCGCCGTAACCGGTGGTCACGCCGTAGATCACGCCTTCCTTGTCCAGCAGCGAGTCGAGGAACTGCGCGCCCTTGGCGATGCGGCCGCGAAAGGCCGGATCGTCCTGCAGGCGGGCCGGCCGCGCGCGGCGACTCAGGCTCACCACCTGCTCGATGGACAGGGCGCGTTCGCCGAACACGACGGGCTCAGGCTGTGGGTGTGTCGTCATGATCATTCCAGAAAGGGTAGAAATTGAACCATTGCAGCGGGCCTTGCAGGCAATAGTGGCCGAGGCGTTCGGCATAGCGCTGGGCGCAGTCGTGAAGCACCTGCTCGCGCTGGGGGCGGCGCCAGGCGATGCTCTGGGCGAAGGGTTCCAGGTCGATGCGGTAGCCGCCCGGCTGCTTCAGGCAGAACAGCAGGTTGACCGGGCACTGCAGCAGTCCGGCCAGTAGCCAGGGGCCCTGGGGCAGGCGCGCGCGGGCACCGAGAAAATCGACCTCGGCCGTGCGTCCGCCGTGCAGCGGCACCCGGTCGCCGGCGATGGCCAGCCACTCGCCGCGCTCCAAGCGCTGGCTGAGCTGCAGCATGATGGCCGGGTCCAGCTCGCTGACCTGGATCAGCCGCAGGTTGTGCGCACCGGCCTCGCCCAGCAGGCGGTTGAACTGTTCGGCATGCTTGGTGTGCACCAGCACGTTCATCTTCACCCGCTGGCCCAGCTCGCCCAGGGCGCGACAGACTTCCAGGTTGCCCAGGTGCGCGCCGACCAGCATTTGGCCGCGGCCACCGCGCATCTGGCCGTGCAGGTCGGCCGGGTCGACGATCTGGATCCGCGCCAGGTCCAGGCGTCCGCGCCAGACGTCCAGCTTGTCCAGCAGGGCGTCGGCGAAGGCCATGAACTGGCGGAACACCGAGCGGCCGGTCGGCTGCAGCTCGGCCCGGCCGCTCCAGGCGGCCAGGCGGCGCTGGTAGTCCCAGGCGCTGCGCCGGGCCCGGCGGCCGAACAGGAAGAAATACAGGACTATGGCGTAGAGCAGCGGCGCCAGTGGCCGCCGGCCCAGCAGGCGCACGGCCCAGGCGGTGAAGCGCATCAGCTGGAAGCTGCCGCGCTCCTGGTAACCGGCCCAGTGTCCGCTGTTCATGGGCGCCACCGCCGCCAGAAAATCAGCGGGGCGCGCACCAGCATGCCGAAGAACAGTCGGGTGTGCATGCGGCTGATCAACAGGTTGTCGTGCCATAGGCGGAAGTGCGAGAGGCCGTCGGCCGGGTAGTGCACCCGGGTCGGCAGCCAGTGCATGGGCTGGTTGCGCCAGGACAGGCGCACCAGCACCTCGGTGTCGAAGTCCATGCGCCGGCCCAGCCGCACCGTGTCCAGCAGCGCCAGGGTGGCCGGCAGCGGGTAGACCCGGAAACCGCACATGGAATCGCGGATGCCCAGGGACAGGCTGTTGATCCAGACCCAGACATGGGTCAGGTAGCGGGCATAGAGCCGGCCCTTGGGCACCGAGGCGTCGTACTGGGGGTAGCCGCAAATCAGCGCGTCCGGTGCCTGGCGCGCCTGGTCGATAAAGCGCGCGAGGTCGCCGAGGTCGTGCTGGCCGTCGGCGTCCACCTGCAGGGCATGGCTAAAGCCCAGGCGCGCGGCTTCGCGCAGGCCGGCCATTACCGCGCCGCCCTTGCCCTGGTTGCGCGCCAGGCGCACCAGATGGACCTGCTCGGCCTCGGCCTGCTCGTTCAGCACCGCGGCGCAGCTCGGGCTGGAGGCGTCGTCCACCAGCACGCAGGGCAGGCCGGCGGCGCGCAGGGCCGCCACCACCCCGGGCAGGGGCAGCTCATGGTTGTACACGGGGATCACCGCGCAGGGCGCGAAGATGCTCTGCTGTGGGCGCGCGTCAGGCATGGGCGACTCCCGCCGGGCCCAGCAGGATGCGTCCCGAGGAGCAGGGCGCCTCGCCGTTGCGGAAGGCGAAGTGCAACTTGCTGCGTTCGCCATCGAATTTCAGGGTCAGGCTCAGGCGATCGCCGGGGCGCGCCAGTTGCTGAAATTTCAGTACTTCCATGCCGATAAAGCGCGGGGGCAGGTCCAGCAACTGGCGGGCCAGTTGCAGCGCCCAGTCGATCTGCACCACGCCCGGCAGCACCGGGGTCTGGGGGAAGTGACCGGTGAAGTGCGCCAGGTCCAGGGGCACCTCCAGCTCCAGTTGCCACTGGCCGTCCTGTTCCTGCTGGGCGAGCAGGTCCGGCAGCTTGGGTCGTGGGCCGTAGAGCAGGATTTCGAGTGCGGCCTGGGGCAGCTTGCCCTGGACATTGAGCGGCAACTGGCGCACCAGGCGCCAGCGCCGGGGCAGGGCCAGGGCCTCGCAATGGGCCTTGAGGTGCTGGCGCAGGCTATCGGTCACGGCGCGCCGACCCTGGTTGCGCAGGGCATGCAGGCCTGCGGGGTTCAGGGCGACCAGGGCGCCGAGGTAGGCGCGCCGGTCCTGGATCACCCCGAGCCGGGCTTCCGCGACCCAGGGGTGGTCGGCCAGGGCCTGTTCCAGCATGGGCAGGGAAATGCGTTTTTCTTCCAGCTTGACGATCCGGTCCAGGCGCGCGCCCAGCTCGAAACGGCCGTCGGCCTGCAGGCGCACGGCATCGGCGGTCTGCTCCCACTGGCCGGCCGGCAGGCAGGGCGAGCTCAGGCGCAGGGCGCCCTGCTCATCCTGGCCCAGCTCGACCCCGGCGAACGGCTGCCACAGCTGCCCGCCCTGGCGCCAGGCGATGCCGCCGGTTTCCGAGCTGCCATAGATCTCGGTCGGCCACTGGCCCAGCTGCTGGTGCAGGTGCTGGGCGGCGTCCGCGGGCAGGGCGCCGCCGGAGGAAAACAGCCGGCGCACCCGGCCCAGGGCCGACCAGTCGAGGTTGTCGCCCATTCTTTTTAAGAGTGCCGGGCTGGCGACCCAGGCAAAATTTTCGTGGCCGTCGAGGCTCTCGCGTTGCAGGTCCTCGGGAAAGGGCAGGGCGCGGCGGAAGAAGGGCCGACCGGCGCACAGGGGCCAGAGCACGCGAAACAGCAGGCCATAGATATGCTGGGCGGCGACGCTGCCGAAGATGCGCGCCTGGCCCAGCTCCGCGCCCCAGAGGGCTTCCAGGGTGCGGACCTCGTTGGCCAGCTGGCGCAACTGCTTGTCGATCAGCTTGGGTTCGCCGCTGGAGCCCGAGGTGCACAGGCTCAGGCAAACCGGATCCAGCTCCAGTCGGGCGGCCGTCAGCGGCTCCCCAGAGAGCTCTGCAAGCTGGGCGTCGCCGGGCTGGTCGGTGAGCCAGAGGTCGACCTGGGGCGACAGGCGCGCACGGGTCTGGGGTTGCAGATCGGCCGGCAGCAGCACCTGGACCCCGGCCCGCCAGGCGCCGAGCAGGGCGATGGCCAGTTCGGCGGTATCCTCCAGGTGCAGCGCCAGGCGCCGCACACCGCGCGCCTGCAGACCACCGGCCAGGGCCAGGGCCCGTGCGCGCAGGGCGCCGTGGTCCAGGTCGGGTGCCAGGGCGGCCGGGCGCGTTTTTTGCGGCTCGGGGGCGTCGAGCAACAGGTCTTCGAGGGCGATCCAGTTCGATGGCAGGGTCATTCGTGGGCTCTCACGCGCTGTCGGATCAGCCACTCGCCGGCGAACAGCAGGCCCATCAGCCCGTAGGCGATCAGGCCGGTGTACAGGGTCCACCAGGCCAGCGGCGCCCAGAGGGTCAGGGCCGCGGCGATCAGGGCATTGATCAGGAAGAAGCCGGCCCAGACCTGGGTCACCTGGCGCGTATAGCGAATGGCGACCTCGGGCAGCTCGGGTTCGCGCAGGCGGGCCAGGCGCTCCACCAGGGGCGGACCGATCTTCAGGCTGAGGCCGAACAGCCCCAGCAGCATCAGGTTGACCAGCACCGGGTACCAACGCAACAGCGCCGGGTTATCGGCCAGCCCCAGCAGCAGGCAGAACAGCAGGGCCGCGCCGGTCATCCAGCGACTGCCGGGACGCCGCGGCGCGCTCAGGGCGCGGGCCAGCCAGAGGCCACCGAGCAGCAGGGCGAAGAAGCGCGGCGACAGATGCTCCATGCCGTAGTACACGGCAAAGGGGTAGAGCAGTCCGGCCAGCAGCAGGCCGAGGCCAATCAGTCGGCTCATGCGGGGTCCGCATTGACCAGGCGATAGACCGCCTCGACCACATCACCGACGGTGCGCACGGCCTTGAATTCCTCGGCGGCGAT
>DATDTH010000109.1:0-6521 GCA_035290985.1 Pseudomonas sp.
TCAGCAGGATCCGACCTGGGCCTGCCGCAAGTTGCTCAAGCAGTTCGGCTCACCGGTGCGCAGCTTTCTCTGCCTGGGCAAGCAGCACGGCTTCTCCGGTGATTTCGGCCATGTCGAGATGCTGGTCAGCAAGCAGGCACCACGTGAGGTCTGGCCGCTGGTCGAGCATTGGTTGCGCGAGCGGCAATTGCCTGGGGACCTGGGTGAGGGGTTCGCAGAGGCTCCCGCCGAGCAACCCGAGGCTTGAGCCTGCGGGATGAACGCTGCGAGGGAGTTTCTCGCGGCTTGCCGAACGGCTAAGCTAGGCAGTCTCAGCGCGGCCGCTCCTTCAAGTTGAGCTACGATGGCGACCGTATCGGCGTCGATCTCTGATTGCGCTCTGTTCATTCACAGGAGTTTTCCATGCACTACATCACACCCGATCTGTGCGATGCCTACCCGGAGCTGGTCCAGGTGGTCGAGCCGATGTTCAGCAATTTTGGCGGCCGCGATTCCTTTGGTGGCCAGATCGTCACCATCAAGTGCTTCGAGGACAACTCCCTGGTCAAGGATCAGGTCGAGCTGAACGGCAAGGGCAAAGTACTGGTGGTCGACGGTGGTGGCTCGCTGCGCCGCGCCCTGCTGGGCGACATGCTGGCCGAAAAGGCCGCGAAGAACGGTTGGGAAGGCTTGCTGGTGTATGGCTGCATTCGCGATGTCGACGTGATAGCGCAGACCGATCTGGGGGTGCAGGCCCTGGCCAGCCATCCGATGAAGACCGACAAGCGTGGCATCGGCGACCTGGATGTGGCGGTGACCTTCGGCGGCGTGACCTTCCGCCCGGGTGAATACCTCTATGCCGACAATAATGGCGTCATAGTGTCGCCCCAGCCCTTGAGCATGCCGGAATAAAGGTCGCGGCCAAGGGTTTTTAGATCTGCAAAAGCCCGGCATAGGCCGGGCTTTTTCTGCGCGGCGTCAGCAGCCGGCAAGCAAGCAAGAGGGAAGGGACGTGCACGAGGAAGACAACGAGCAATGGGGGCTGGTGCATGCCTTCGTGCTGGACGGCCAGGGTGGCGCGCGCTCGGTTGCCCGTCAGCAACTGGATGGGCTGGTGCTCCTGCCGGAGCAGAGCCTGTGGCTGCACTGGGATCGCAGTCATCCGCAGACCCAGACCTGGTTGCGTCAAGTCAGCGGCCTGAGCGAGTTCAGCTGCGACCTGCTGCTGGAGGAGAATACCCGGCCGCGCCTGCTGCCGCTGCCCAACCATGAATTACTGCTGTTCCTGCGCGGGGTCAACCTCAATCCTGGCGCCGAGCCCGAGGACATGGTCTCGGTGCGCATCTTCGCGGCGCCCCAGCGGGTCATTTCCTTGCGTCTGCGGCCGTTGCGCGCCACCGAGGAGCTGATCGAGCAGTTGGACCGCGGGGAGGGCCCCAAGAGTGCCGCCGAATTGATCCTGTCCCTGGCCGATTACCTGACCGACAAGGTCGATGCCTTGGTCACCGAACTGGCCGAATTGGTGGATGACGAAGAGGAGCGGGCGGATGCCGATGAGCGTTACCTGCCCGAGCATGGCCAGGTGTTGCAGATGCGCCGCCGGGCCGCCAGCCTGCGGCGCTTCCTGGCGCCGCAGCGGGACATCTATGCGCACCTGACGCGCCTCAAGCTGCCCTGGTTCGCCGAGGACGACGCGGACTACTGGAACGAATTGAACAACCGCCTGACCCGCTACCTCGAGGAGCTGGAGCTGACTCGCGAGCGGGTGGCGCTGGTGCTGGAGTCCGAGCAGCGACGCATGAGCGAACGGATGAACAAGATCATGTACCGCTTCGGCATAGTCACTGGGATCTTTCTACCCATGACCTTCGTCACCGGTTTGCTGGGGATTAACGTCGGCGGCATACCTGGATCCGAGAGCGCCTATGGCTTCCTGGTGGCCTGCCTGATCATGGGCGGCATCGCCCTCGGTCAGTGGTGGCTGTTCCGCCGTTTGCGCTGGGTGTGAGATCAATGGACGTGGCTGTCGCCTTTCTCTTGTGACTCGCCACTTATCCGGCTCGTCTAGCCGACACATCCCTCGAGGTGCGTATGCACGATCCTTTCGAAGAATCCCTGCGCGATTTACTCAAGTCGCAATCCATCAGTCACGATGACGATGCCTGCCTGGATCGTGTGCTGAAAACCGCCAACCGCCAGGTCGGGGCTGGTGATTTGTTCAGCTTGCTCGGGCATTGGCTCGAAGCCCTGATGATTGCCCTCAATAATGGCTCGGCTCATGTCGCGCCGGTTTCGCGCCGCACCCCCGCGGCCCGCCCTGCTCAGAAGGCTGATTGAATATGGAACTCGATCCCTGGACCCAAAGCTTGGTAACGGCCATGACCGCGCTCTGGACGAAGATTGCCGTTTTCATTCCGAACTTTTTCGTCGCCCTGATCCTGGTGTTGCTGGGCTTCGTGGTGGCCAAGCTGCTCGATACCCTGCTGTCCAAGCTGCTGGGCAAGCTCGGGCTGGACCGCTTGATGGCGGGGACCGGCCTGACCAAGTTGCTCAGCCGTGCTGGGATCCAGGTGCCGGTCTCGACCCTGATCGGCAAGATCGTCTACTGGTTCGTGCTGTTGATCTTCCTGGTCTCCTCGGCCGAATCCCTGGGCCTGGAGCGTGTCTCGAGCGCCCTGGACGCGCTGGCCCATTATCTGCCCAAGGTGTTCGGCGCGGCACTGGTGCTGTTGGCCGGGGTGCTGCTGGCACAACTGGTCAGCGGACTGGTGCGTGGCGCGGCCGAGGGCGTTGGCCTCGACTATGCCAACGGCCTGGGACGGATCGCCCAGGGCCTGGTTATCATCATCAGTATCTCGGTGGCCATCGGTCAGCTGGAAGTCAAGACCGACCTGTTGAACAACGTCATCGCCATCGTCCTGATCACAGTCGGCCTTGCTGTGGCCCTGGCCCTGGGGTTGGGCAGTCGCGACATTGCCGGGCAGATCCTGGCGGGTATCTATGTTCGTGAATTGTACGAAGTGGGCCAAGAAGTGAAGGTCGGCGAGATCGAGGGGCAGATCGAGGAGATCGGCACGGTTAAGACCACGATTTTGACCGAGTCGGGCGAGTTGGTGTCACTGGCCAATCGCATGCTTCTCGAGCACCAGGTGAGCAGTCGCTAAGACGCCAATCCTGCTAATGTAGGCCGCCTTGATTGATTGCCCGGAATTTCGGGCCGTTGCGGCTATTCACCTGACTGTCGGCCTGACTCGTTTTGAATAAAGCCCAATCGCTGTCCTTGCGGTACGACCCTCGCGAGCTCTCGGATGAAGAGCTGGTGGCGCGTGCCCATATCGAATTGTTCCATGTCACGCGCGCCTATGAAGAGCTGATGCGGCGCTACCAGCGCACTTTGTTCAATGTCTGTGCCCGTTATCTGGGCAATGAGCGCGATGCCGACGATGTCTGCCAGGAAGTGATGCTCAAGGTGCTTTACGGCTTGAAGAATTTCGAAGGCAAATCGAAATTCAAGACTTGGCTCTACAGCATCACGTACAACGAGTGCATCACCCAGTACCGCAAGGAGCGGCGCAAGCGCCGGCTGATGGATGCCCTGAGCCTGGATCCCCTGGAAGAGGCGGTCGAGGAAAAGGCCCCTGTGGTCATGGAACCGGCGGGGCTTGACCGTTGGCTGGTGCATGTGAACCCGATCGATCGGGAAATTCTGGTGTTGCGTTTTGTGGCGGAGTTGGAGTTTCAGGAAATTGCCGACATCATGCACATGGGTCTCAGTGCCACGAAAATGCGCTACAAACGGGCCCTCGATCGTCTCCGGGAGAAATTTTCAGGTGCTCCCGAAACTTAAGTTAGGTTAAATGCCTCTAACGGTGTGGATAATTCTGTTAGAATTGTCTATTGAGTGACCTCGAGCTTCTCGGGAAACTTACTGATCACTGAGATGGGGATTTACGGATGAAATTTAAAAACACCTTGGGCGTTGTCATTGGCTCGCTGATTGCTTCTGCCTCTCTTCAAGCCCTGGCTCAAGGCCAAGGCGCGGTCGAAGTCGAAGGCTTCGCCAAGAAGGAAATCTTCGACAGCGCACGTGACTTCAAGAACAACGGCAACCTGTTCGGCGGCTCCATTGGCTACTTCCTGACCGACGATGTTGAATTGCGTCTGGCTTACGACGAAGTTCATAACGCCCGTGCTGAAGATGGCCGTAACATCAAGGGTTCCAACACTGCCCTGGATGCCCTGTACCACTTCAACGCTCCGGGTGACATGCTGCGTCCGTACCTGTCCGCAGGTTTCTCGGACCAGAGCATCGGCCAGAACGGCGACAACGGTCGTAACGGCTCCACTTTCGCCAACCTGGGCGGCGGTGCCAAGCTCTACTTCACCGAGAACTTCTATGCCCGTGCTGGCGTTGAAGCTCAGTACAACATCGACCAGGGCGACACCGAGTGGGCGCCAAGCGTTGGTATCGGCCTGAACTTCGGTGGCGGCAGCAAGCCTGCTGAAGCCGTTGCCGAGACAGTTGCCGAAGTCTGCGCCGACAGCGACAACGACGGCGTCTGCGACAACGTCGACAAGTGCCCGGATACCGCGGCCAACGTCACCGTTGATGCCGATGGCTGCCCGGCTGCCGCCGAAGTGGTTCGTGTTGAACTCGACGTGAAATTCGACTTCGACAAGGCTCAGGTCAAAGAAGAAAGCTATGGCGATATCAAGAGCCTGGCCGATTTCATGACCCAGTACCCGCAAACCAACACCACTGTTGAAGGCCATACCGACTCCGTTGGTACCGACGCCTACAACCAGGGTCTGTCCGAGCGCCGTGCCAACGCCGTGCGTGAAGTCCTGGTCAACCAGTACGGTGTACAAGGCGAGCGCGTCAACTCCGTTGGCTACGGCGAATCCCGTCCGGTTGCCGACAACGCTACCGATGAAGGTCGCGCTGTTAACCGTCGCGTAGAAGCCGAAGTGGAAGCCCAAGCCAAGTAATTGGTTTAGCACTTTAAAAAACCCGGCCTAGGCCGGGTTTTTTATGGCTCTGTCCCAAGACTGTGTTGGTACTTTGCAAGAAGGTGCTGGAAGCCGCGCAGTTACTGGTTTTTAGCATTTCCGTGATCTCAGTAACGATGGGGCTTCTAGGCCTTGCAACACGTGATTGGTACATAGCCTTTTTTATTGCCTGTTGGCGTGTTGGCCTCTGATAAGGAGCCATAAAAAAGGCCGCATTTAGCGGCCTTTTTTAGTTCAAACGCCGGTCACTCTTCTTCGATATTGCCCATGGCGGTGGTGTTGAAGCCGCCGTCGACGTAGAGGATCTCGCCGCTAATGCCCGAAGCCAGGTCGGAACAGAGGAAGGCGCCGGCGTTGCCGACTTCGTCGATGGTCACGTTGCGGCGCAGCGGGGTCTGCTTCTCGTTGGCGGCGAGCATCTTGCGGAAGCTCTTGATCCCGGACGCCGCCAGGGTGCGGATCGGACCGGCCGAGATGGCGTTGACCCGGGTGCCTTCCGGGCCCAGGCTGCCGGCCAGGTAACGCACGCCGGCCTCCAGGCTGGCCTTGGCCATGCCCATGACGTTGTAGTTGGGCATGGTGCGCTCGGCGCCCAGGTAGGACAGGGTCAGGACGCTGCCGTTGCGACCCTTCATCATCGGCCGGCCGGCCTTGGCCAGGGCCACCAGGCTGTAGGCGCTGATGTCGTGGGCGATGCGGAAACCTTCGCGGGTGGTGACCTCGGTGAAATCACCGTTGAGCTGGTCGCCGGGGGCGAAGCCGACCGAGTGCACGATGATGTCCAGGCCGTCCCATTTCTGGCTCAGGGCCGCGAACACCGAGGCGATTTCCTCGTCGCTGGCCACATCGCAGGGAAAGCACAGGTCGGCGTTCGAGCCCCAGCCGGCGGCGAAATCCTCGACCCGACCCTTGAGCTTTTCGTTCTGGTAGGTGAAGGCCAGCTCGGCGCCTTCGCGGTGCATCGCCGCGGCGATGCCAGAGGCAATGGAGAGTTTGCTGGCGACGCCAACGATCAGGACGCGCTTACCGGCGAGAAAACCCATGTGTTGCTCCTTTCTAAATAGTTCGCAGTCTGATTAGTCCGCAGTGGCAGGGGCCATAAAGGCGGCCTCGAGCAGCTGCCGGGTATAGGGGTGTTGCGGCGCGGCGAAGACGGTCTCCGCCGGTCCCTGTTCAACCACCTGCCCCTTGTTGATCACCAGTAGCTGGTGGCTCAGCGCCCTGACCACCGCCAGGTCGTGGCTGATGAACAGGTAGGTCAGGTTGTACTTGGCTTGCAATCGACGCAGTAATTCCACGACTTGGCGCTGCACCGTCCGGTCGAGCGCCGAGGTGGGCTCGTCCAGCAGGATCAGCGCCGGTTTCAGCACCAGGGCCCGGGCGATGGCGATCCGCTGCCGCTGCCCACCGGAAAATTCGTGGGGGTAACGGTGCCGGGTCTCCGGGTCCAGGCCGACTTCCAACAACGCGTCGATGATGGCTTGTTCCTGCTGCGCCGCGCTGCCGATCCTGTGGATGTCCAGGCCCTCGCC
>DATDTH010000110.1:0-3095 GCA_035290985.1 Pseudomonas sp.
GCTACAGCGAGTTCAACGACGTGATCGAGTCGATCGCGGCCATGGATGCCGATGTCATCACTATCGAGACCTCGCGCTCGGACATGGAATTGCTGGAGGCCTTCGAGTCCTTCGCCTACCCCAACGCCATAGGCCCGGGCCTCTACGACATCCACTCGCCACGGGTGCCGGACAGCGGGCAGATGCTCGCGCTGATCGCCAAGGCGGTCGAACGGATTCCCGCCGAGCGGCTGTGGATCAACCCGGACTGCGGCCTGAAGACCCGCGGCTGGGTGGAGACAGAGGCGGCTCTGGTGAATATGGTGGCGGCGGCCCGGCAGTTGCGCCGCCAGCTGGCCTGAGTTGGCTGGCAGCGAAAGGTCACGACCGTCGGGCGGCTTTCATCAAATTGTCACGGTTCTGTGGCAGCGCGCTCGACGGACTATCACCACACTCGCGTCCTACTGGGGATCTGCGTGTTGGTGTTTTTATGTTCAGGCAAATAGGCATGGTGCTGGCGGCGTTGATCTGCGGCCTGGCGTCACTCATAACCTTTTCCGCGAGCGCGGTTGCCGCGGCGCGCTGCGATCTGCAGGTACCCACAGACCTGGCCGAGGTGGGCGAGGTGCGCCTGGCCTACCAGAGCATCGGCCGGGCCTCCGACCCGACCCTGCTGCTGGTGATGGGCCTGGGCGGGCAACTGATCCATTGGCCGGACGAGGTGGTGGCGGCGCTCTGCGAGCAGGGCTTCCGGGTGATCCGTTTCGATAACCGCGATGTCGGCCTGTCGGTCTGGACCCGGGAGGCGCCGGAGGTGAGCCTGACCTTCGAGCTGTTGCGTTACCGGCTCGGCTTGCCGCTCGCCGCCCCGTACCGGCTGACCGACATGGCCGGGGATGCCCTGGGGTTGATGGACGCCCTGGGTGTCGACTCCTTCCATGTGCTGGGGGCCAGCATGGGCGGGATGATCGCCCAGCACCTGGCGGATCGGGCGCCGCAACGGGTGCTGAGCCTGACCCTGATCATGACCAGTTCCGGTGCCCAGGGGCTGCCGTTGCCGAATCCGGCCCTGCTGCAACTGCTGGCCCGGCGCGAGGCCGCCAACCGGCGCCTGGCCCTGGAACAGCAGGCCGACCTGCTCGCCGCCCTGGGCAGCCCGCAGGTGCGCGACGACCGGGATGCCCTGTTGCAGCAGGCCGAGCAGTCCTACGCGCGGGCCTTCAACCCCCAGGGCGTAGAGCGGCAACTGCTGGCTATTCTTGCCGAACCCAGCCGGGTCGCGCTGCTCGATCGCCTGCGGGTGCCGACCCTGGTGGTGCATGGCACTGCTGATCCGCTGCTGCCGGTGATGCACGGCGTGCACGTGGCGGCCCATATCAGGGGCAGTCGGCTGAAATTGATCCCCGGCCTGGCCCACCGCTTTCAGAACGCGTTCAAGGCGCCCCTGCTGGCGGCGGTGCTGCCGCACCTGGAGGCCCAGCGCCGCCCGGCCCAGGCCTTGGCCCAAGGGCCGATCGGGCATGCGGGCGTGGCGTCGTCGCTCTAGGCAGACAGAGGCAGCGTCTGCTCTGGTAGATACCGTCTTAGGCCTCGGCGAATAAGGGGCAATTTTCGTAGCCCGTGTAGGTCTTGGCGCAATCCGGGCAGCAGGTTTCGCCGAAGCGTTGCGGTGCGCACAGCGTAGCGACGCCCGGCGCACCCTACGGGGCTCCGTTGCATCCTGACCTATGGCTATCGAGCATCGCCGCGAAGCCTGATATGCGGGTTTCACCCGCCCTACGAACAGCACTTCGGCGAAGCCCATAGTGCAGTCGCTGCTTAGGTCCCATTCAGGCCGCGTGAAAAGCGACGCTTGCCGGGTGCTCGAGCAGGTACTGGTCTAGGCGGGCCTGCTGCAGCGGGGTCATAAACAGGCCCAGCTTGGTTCGCCGCCAGAGGATATCGGCGGCCTTCAGTGCCCATTCTTCCTGGCGCAGGTACTCCACTTCCCGGGCATAGAGGCCGCTGCCCAGGTGTTCGCCCAGGTCGGCGGCCTGGCTCACACCCTCGAGCAAGGACCAGATGCGACTGCCGTAGGTGCAGGCCCAGCGCTGAGCCAGGCTTATGGGGAGCCAGCCGAGGCGGGCCACCAGGGCTTCGCTCAGGGCCTCGGGGCTTTCCATCTGTTCGCCACCGGGCAAGGGCGCACTGGCGGTCCAGCTCGGCTGCATCTGTTTGTAGAAGGGCGCGAGTTGCAGCAGCGCCGATTCGGCCAGCTTGCGGTAGGTGGTCAGTTTGCCGCCGAACACTGAGAGCAGCGGCGCCTCTCCCGGCTGGCCCGAAAGCGCCAGGGTGTAGTCGCGGGTGATGGCCGAGGGTTCGTCCGACTCGTCGTCGCACAGTGGGCGCACCCCGGCGTAGGTGTGCAGGATATCGGTGCGGCTGAGCTGCTGTTTGAAGTGGGCATTGACCACGCCGAGCAGGTAGTCGGTTTCCGCGTCGCTGATGCTCACCTGGGCGGGGTCGCCCTGGTACTCGCAATCGGTGGTGCCGATCAGGGTGAAACGCCCAAGGTAGGGCATGGCGAAGACGATGCGGCGGTCCTCGTTCTGCAGGATATAGGCCTGCTCGCCCTCGAACAGGCGCGGCACGATCAGATGGCTGCCCTTGATCAGGCGGATGCCGTAGGGCGACTGCTGCTTGAGGTCGTCCTTGATGAAGCGCGCGACCCAGGGCCCTGCGGCATTCACCAGGCCGCGGGCGCGGATGGAATAGCGGCTGCCATCGACCCGCTCCAGATGGAGATGCCAAAGCCCGTTGCTGCGTCGGGCGCTGACGCAGCGGGTCTGGGTGTGTACATGGGCGCCTTTTTCCCGGGCGGCCATGGCATTGAGCACCACCAGGCGGGCGTCGTCGACCCAGCAATCGGAGTATTCGAAGCCGCGATTGATTTCGGCCTTTAGCGGGCTGCCGGCGCCGAAGCGCAGGCTGCGCGAGCCGGGCAGTTTTTCCCGTTTGCCCAGGTGATCGTAGAGGAACAGGCCGGCGCGGATCATCCAGGCCGGACGCAGATGCGGGCGATGGGGTAGGACGAAACGCATGGCCTTGACGATATGGGGCGCCTTGGCCAGCATCAC
>DATDTH010000111.1:0-4808 GCA_035290985.1 Pseudomonas sp.
CAGGCGGCGATGGCCCTCGCCTCGGCGCCGGCCGGGCGCGGCGCCACCCGTTGCCGGGCGCTGCTGTCGGCGATGGCCAGGCAGTCGCCGCTGCGCCCGGCGTTCTGCAACAGGTAGGTGCGGATGGTCACTGCCAGGGCCTTGGCCGCTTCCACCGGCTGTGCCGCCGCCTCGCGCTCCAGGACCCGGGCCACATAGTCCTCGCGCTCCAGGCGCGCGGTCAGGCGCAAGCCGTCCGGCCCCTGCTGCAGAAACAGCTCGCCGCGACTCTCGATCGCCAGGCGGTTGCCATTGGCGAACAGCACCTCATACGCCCCCCGCAGGGCCCCCGGGGTCACGGCCCGCTCCTCACCCGGACGCCGGACCTGGCGCAGCGGGTAGCGGGTGAACAGGTCCACCTCGACGCAGCGCCCCGCCTCCCTCGGCCAGGGCGTGGGCAAGGCGCCGCCCAGCGCCTCGGCATGCGCCTTGAGCAGACTCTGGCTGGTACCCGGACCACCGGCCCAGACCGGCGTGCCATCCACCAGCCAGCCGGCGAAACCACCCTGGCGCGCCTGGGCGTCGTGTTCGGCCAGCCAGCTCCAGGTCTTGACCCGCAGCCGCCCGCCCAGCGCCGCGAGGGCCGCGCCCTCTGGCGCGTTCAGTAGCACGTCGAGCAGCACCTGGCGCGCCTGCTCCTGGGCCGGCAAGCGGCTCAGCACCTGCAACAGCTCGGCCACCGGCACCCGGGTCTCGGGCTTGAGCCGGGGCAGCTCGCTCAGCCAGACTGGGGCCTGGTGCGCGCGCCAGTAGCCGGCCCAGGCGGCCGGTTCGAGGCCCAGGCGGGCCGGGGCGAAATACAGGCCACAGGACTGGCTCAGCGCCTGGTCGCGCTCGATCCGTTCGCCCGGCGCGCAGCAGTAGACCTCTTCGCGGTCCTGGCCCTTGCAGCTGTAGCCCTGTTCCGGGCGCTGGTTGTCGACCAGGTAGGCATAGACGAACAGTTTCCACAGGCTGCCCAGGGGCGTCTGCAGATCGGCCGGCAGGGGCCCGCGGGACACTACCTGGCTGCGGTTCAGCTCGAGCAGCTCGGCACCCGGGCCGACGCCCAGCCCCAGCCGCACGGGCGCCTCCCCCGCGTGCACAAGCAGGGGCAGCACCAGCAGCAGCCAGGCCAGGCGCATGGAGCTACTCGACCTGCAACTGGCCGTAGGCCGGTTCGCGCTCCAGCGCCTGCTCCTGGGGCGCATACATGCGCACGTAGCGGGCCGGCGGCAGGGAGAACTGGCCTTTCTGGGAGAAGCGCACCAGGTGGCGAACGGTCAGCGTCCCCTCGAGGCTGTCGACCGGCACCGCGTAGAGCAACTGGCCGGGCTCGTGGCGAGCCTTCTCCAGGGGCGCCGCCTCCTCCGAATCCAGGCCGCTGACCTGGATGCCCCAGGTGGTGCGCTCCACGTCCGCGCCCGGCGGCAGCGGGATCTCCAGCAGGCCGTAACGCAGGGCACGGGCCTGCTCGGTGCTCAGGGTCACTTCGTCCAGGTACAGGTCATCGCCGGAAATCGAGCCCTCGTCCACCGCCTCGACACTGAATTCGAAGGCCTTTTCGCCCGGCACCAGGCGCAGCAAGCGGCGCTCGAGGGTCACCGGCAACGAACCCTGGGCGACCTGGGCGCTGTGGAAGCTCAGGGCCACGCCGGTCGGCCGGGCCAGGCTAGCCGGCAGCTCCAGGCTGGTCGGCAGACCTTGGCCACGCCACAGCCACTGGGTTTCGCCGCTCGGCCGTTGTTCGGCCTGCCAGCCCGCGCCCGGGGTCAGCGCGCTCGGCTGGGGCGACTGCTGGACCGCGGCGTGCAACCAGGTCAGGGCCAGGGCCCGTTCCAGGGTCGACTGCTCGGGCGCCAGGCGTTGCAGCACGGCCTGGGCGCGAAGCGGATCCAGGGGCGCCAGCTTGAGTTTCAGGGTCTCGGCGAACGGCTGCTGGCTGGTTGCCAATACCTGCCGGGCGGCATCCAACTGGCCGATAAAGGTATCGGGTAAGGCCACCTGGGTCTTGCTCGCCAGGTCCGCGGCCAGCAGCCGCGCCACGGCCAGCCCCAGGGGCGAGTTGGGCGCCGCCATGATCAGACTGGTCTCGCCGTCGTCGCTCGGACTGATCTCGGCGGGTTGCACGGCCGCGACATCGGTGCGCGCGGCAGCGGCCGCGGGTGCGGCATCGGCCGCGTAGGCAACATCGGCTGCATCCGCCGCATCGGCCGCGGGCTGCGCGTCGGCGGTAACGGCCTCGAGTCCCTCGAAGCGGCTCAGGTCGGTCATCAGCCCTTCCAGCAGGCTGTCCACCGGCAGCTGCATCTCCCTGGCGAAGCCCAGGATCAGCGCGCGCTGCAGCAGCGGCGTGGTCGGCGCCTGCTTGGCGTAGACGTCCAGCACCCGCTGCCAGTGCTCCGGCGGCAGGCTCAGCGCCAGGGCGCGGCTGGCGTGCCAGTCGGCGTAGTAGGCATAGGCGGTGAGGAAGGCATCCGCCTCGCCCGCCTGGCCCCACCAGGTGAAGGCCGCCTCGGGGCCGGCCATCTGCACCAGGCGCAGGCGGCTGTTCTGCATGATCAGGCGCAGGCGCTCGCCGATTCGCGCCTCGCCCTTGGCCAGGCTCGGATAGGCCAGACTCAGCGGCAGCAGGCGGCTGGCGGTCTGCTCGACGCAGCCGTAGGGGTATTCCAGCAGGTCATCCAGGTTGCCGTTGAACAGCGCCTGGGCGCTGTCGTCCAGCCTCAGGCTGATCTGGCTGGCGTCGCCGGGCAACTCCAGGGGGTTGGCGCCGGCAGTGGCCAGCAGGCGCCGGGTCTGCAGGTCCTGCCAGCCGGCCCCGGTGACCCGCAGCGTGACGGCGAGGGCGTCCAGCGCTTTGCCGCCCTGCAGCAGCTCGGCGCTCCAGTCACCGGCCAGCACCGCGCTCCTGGGCAGCGGCAGGTAGTTGATGCCCTTCTCCAGTTGCACCTCGGTGCGCTGTTCCTGGCCGTTGTAGCGGGTCAGCAGCTCGGCCTGGGTCGCCTGCTCGCCCTGGTTGAAGGCGAACAGGCCCATGGCCGGCTGGTCGCCGACGCGGAACTGGGTCGGGCCGCTCCATTTCAGGTACAGGGGTTTTTCCGAGCGGATAAAGGCTTTCTTCTGGCCAACCTGGCCTTCCTCGTTGACCGCCCGCGCGGTGATGCGCCAGCGGGTCAGGGAGTCGGGCATGCGGAATGTCAGGCGCGCCTTGCCCTCGGCATCGGTCACCAGGTCCGGTTGCCAGGCGGCGGTATCGACTTCCTCGCGCCGCGGCCGCTCGAGCACCTTGACCCCGCGCTCGCTGCGGTTGGCCCGCCCCGGCGCCGTGGGCGAACCCGGCAGCGCCAGGTCGTAGCTGATAAAGGACAGGCTGGCGCTGGTGCGCACATTGTTGCGCCGCGGGTGGTAGAAGAACTGGTCGATGCCCGGGGCGATTTCCGGCTGCAGGGCGTAGATCATTTCATCCACCACGCTGACGGTCAGGCGCGTGCCCGCCGGCTGGCCGGCAAAGCGGGTGCTCAGCTCGAGGGTCACCAGCTCCCCCGGTTGGTACTCGTCCTTGTCGGCGACTATCGCGATATCGATCTGCGGCTGGGCGACCTTGATCCCGGCGTTCTGGAAGCTGTAATCGCCGCCCTTGGTGTAGAGCACGGAAAAGGTCAGGTTCGGCGAGAAGCGTTCGCTGACGGCGATGCGCGCGCGGTACTGGGTGGCGCTGAGTTTCTCCAATTTGAGCCAGTCGCCGCCCTGGGACAGCAGCGCCGTGGCCTCCACCTGGTCGCGCTCCAGGGTCAGCAAGGCATCGCTGACCGGCTCGGGAAAGCTGATCAGCGCCAGGGCTTGGTCGCCGGCCTGGTACTCGGCCTTGTCGAGCACGATCTCGATGGTCCCGGCCACCGCCTTGATGCCCTCGCCGCTCACCGAATGCCCGGTGGCGCCGAGTATCAGGCCGTGTTCGTCCTTCAGGGTAATGCTGTAGCTGCCCGGACGCTCGAAGCTCAGGTCGAAGCCTTGGGCGTTGGCGGCCAGCGTGCCCTCGTCCTTGCTCTGGTCTTCCAGGCGCACCCACTCGTAGCGGGCCGGTTTGAGCTCGCTGGCCTGCTCGCTGCGGTAGCTGAAGGCGACCTTCTCGCCACTGGCGCTGAAGCGCTGGGGGGCGCTCAGGCGATAGCGGGCGGCGCCACGCTCGATCAGGATTTCCTTGCTGGTCTTGACCCGGTAGGCCGCGCCATCGCTGGCGAACACCGTCAGCAGGTAGCGGCTGGGTTTGTCCGCGGCCGGCAGGTTCAGCTGCGCGCGGCCCTGGTCGTCGGTCTTCAGATCGGCCGTGGTGAGTTCCACCGGGAACTGGCCGAGGTACTGCAGCTCATTGTCGACCATCGACAGTTGCTGGGCGCGCAGGGTCAGTTGCAGGCGCGCGTCCTTCACCGGCTTGCCGTCCGGGTAGAGGAGCACCAGGTTGCCGGTCACCGCCTCGCCGGTGCGAAAATCCGGCTTGGCCAGGTCCAGGGCGATCTCGAAATGCGGCTTGATGTAGTCGGCGACGCGAAAGGCGCTGCTGTAGAGCTGGTCGCGGTAGGCGAAGCGCAGCTCATAGCCGCCGGCCACGGCGTTTTCCGGCAACTGGAAGCGGCCCTGGCTGCCGGCCTTGGCGTCCAGGGACAGGTCCAGGGTCTGCAGGGCCGTGCCGTTGGCGTCGAGCACGGTCAGCTTGACCGGCGCGCTGGTCGGCGCCACCGAGTCGCGGGCGTTCTTGAACTCGCGACCGAGTATCTTCACTTCCACCC
>DATDTH010000112.1:0-2740 GCA_035290985.1 Pseudomonas sp.
CCTGCCAGTACTTATTGCCAGCCTGAGTACCGCACAGCGGAACTTAATCTTGCTGCAATGCTCCGATCCCTGCGAGCACGCCCCTTTGGCGACTCGAGCACGGATCATTTATTTTCACGGTCAAATACCGTAATTCGCAGGAACCTTTTACCCACACATGTCCACTCAGCATCAGATTCAAGCGGCCATCCACACCCTGGCCAACGCCTTCGCCCCGCTGCACTGCCAAATCCAGGCCGCGCGCAAAGGCTGCTTCAGCTTTACCCTCGTCAACGATCAGGGCATTGCCCGTCATAGCCAGCGTCTGTACCCAGGCCAGTACTCCTCGGAACCCTTGCAAGGGGTGATCGAGCGGGCCCGCCAGGCACTGGCAGCATAGGTCTGCGCCAACCGGGACCGAATCAAAGCGCCGACACGCTCTGCGAGTTGCCGCACCAAGGAGCGTCGTCATGGAAGTCATCAACCTCGAGCTGATCGAAAAAACCTTTCACCCCTTGCGCGTCTCGCTCGGCCAGCGCCGCCCCGACGGCGGAACTGTGCTGACACTCGCCGACGAAGCCGATGTGACCGCCTACAGCCGGGTCATCAGCTCCGCCGAGCGCAACGACCCACTGCTGTTCGGCACCCTGGTCGAAGACGTACGCCGCGAGCTGTCGGTTCGCTCCGGCACCCTCTCGGCCGAGATGCGCAAAACATTGAAAGAACAAGACGGCATCCTGCCCTACGTGCCGGTCTGAACAGGCCCACTCGAAAAAAGCCCCGCATCTGACGGGGCTTTTTTATGGCGCTGGCACAAGAAGATCCCGAGCAGAGCGCGGGTGGGCCTGGCTCTTGTAGGGTGCGCTCAGAGGGTACGGGCATCGCAGCCCGGACAAGTCCCCTGCGCACTCCGGGAGAACCCTGCAAAGCTTCGCGAGTAAGCTCGCGCCTACAAGGTACTGCGCGAATCTGACGCCTTTTCCGCGGCACCGCCACTCCGCGCAAAGGGCCGCATGGCATGCTGGCGAGGCTCCACACGAGAAAAATTCGAGCTTTCGCCTCGTTCCGCCAGGAGCTCTGCCAGCTTGCCGTTTGGCCTCGCAAGGCGCCGACAGCCTTGCCAATCCTGGGGTCCACGGGATCCGAGCCTCCAGACCGATCGACCGACAGGCTGCGAAAGCTGGTAAGCGACTCACTTCTAACAGTAAAAATGCATCTGACAGTCGCACTTAGCTGCGACAACACGTATAGTTAGATGACTGTGCTGCATGTGTCACTGAGAATCGCAACCTGATGTTAGATCTCGATCCAACCATCTACACGACTCCTCTTACTCTTTGCACTCAGTCTCGGCTTGGGCTCTTCCAATGCTGGTGTTAACTTTGTTCAAGGAGACAATCCATGGCTAATCGCGAAACTGGTACCGTTAAGTGGTTCAACGATGAAAAAGGCTTCGGCTTCATTACCCCACAATCCGGCGGTGCTGATCTGTTCGTGCACTTCAAGGCGATTCAGAGCGACGGCTTCAAGAGCCTGAAAGAAGGTCAGACTGTTTCTTTCGTGGCTGCCAAAGGCCAGAAAGGTATGCAAGCTGAAGAGGTTCAGGTGGTTTAAAAACCCCCTGCTCTGATCAAAGAAGCCCCGCACCAGCCGGGGCTTTTTTGTGCCTGTCGTTTGGCGGGCGCAGGTCACGGGCCGACGCCAGACCCCTCCTCCGACGAGCGGCCTCAGCTGTCGCCACGGTCCCGGCGTAGCCCAGAGCATGCTGCATGCTGTCCAGGTCACCGATCTCGCCCGGCAGCCAATCACGGCCGCCACACCCAACCGACAACACACGCACGCCACCGCCCGGACAAAAAATCCCAGCCTCGGGCGTCGACAACAAAACCCTTATATAACTAATAAATCTATGCATAGAACAAAAATTTGGAATAGGCTTAGGCTTACCTAATATACTCCATGGGGTATATAACAGCCGCACGGGACTCCGCCATGACCGCCCATATCGAAGCCTTCTTCGACCCCTGCACCTTCACCTACAGCTATGTGGTGAGCGACCCGGACAGCAGCCAATGCGCCCTGATCGACGCGGTACTGGACTACGACCCCGCCTCCGGGCGCACCTCTCACGCATCGGCCGATCGCCTCAGCGCCTATATCGATCAGCACAGCCTCGAGGTGCAGTGGATCCTTGAAACCCACGTTCACGCCGACCACCTGAGCGCGGGCGCCCATCTCAGGACACGCCACGGCGGTCGCCTGGGCATAGGCGCCCAGATCACCCAGGTGCAACGTACCTTCGGCCAGCTGTTCAATGCCGGCCCCGCCTTCGCGGTCGACGGCAGCCAGTTCGACCGATTGTTCCAGGACGGTGAAGCGTTCCAGATCGGCGGACTTCAGGCCCGCGCCCTGCATACCCCCGGCCACACCCCGGCCTGCATGACCTATGTCATCGGCGATGCGGCGTTCGTCGGCGACACCCTGTTCATGCCCGACTACGGTACCGCCCGCTGCGATTTCCCGGGGGGCGACGCGCGCACCCTCTACCGCTCGATCCACGACAAGCTGTTCCGCCTACCGGAAAACACCCGGCTGTTCATGTGCCACGACTACAAGGCCCCCGGTCGCGAAACCTTCCAACATGAAACGAGCATCGCCGCCGAACGCCTGCACAACGTGCATGTGCATGAAGGCATCAGCCAGGAGCAATTCGTGGCCATGCGCACCGCCCGCGATGCGATCCTGGGCATGCCAACCCTGA
>DATDTH010000113.1:0-2879 GCA_035290985.1 Pseudomonas sp.
GGGGCAGTGGGACTGGTCCCAGGCCAATGTCATGAGCCTGCGCATCCAGAGCGCCATGGACTGGGCCCTGACCCTGGACGTGCGCATCGAGAGCGCGGATGGCAAGGTGCTGACCAGCCGCATCGCGCTGCCGGCCGGCCCGGCGCAGACCCTGCTGGTGCCGCTGCGCGCCACCTCGCCCAAGGCCCAGGGCATGCGTGCCGGGCCGCCGATGCCCTGGACCCACGAGGGGCAGCGGCTGTTGCTGGCCAGCACAGTGGAAGGTGATTTGGATGCCAGTCGCGTCGTCGCCGTCAGCCTGTTCATGAGCAAACCGGATGTGCCGCAAAGCATCCTGCTCGGGCGCTTCGGCGTGCGCAGCGGGGATACCACCGAGCAGGCGCTGTTCAGCGGCATAGTCGATGGCTTCGGCCAGTACAGCCGCGGCCAATGGCCGGAGAAGATCAAGGGCGTCGACCAGCTGAAGAGCGCCGCGGCCAAGGAACAGACCCAGCTGCAGGACTGGCTGGCCAAGCGCCCCGAACAGGACCAGTTCGGCGGCTGGTTGAACGGCCCGACGTTCGAGGCCCAGGGCTTCTTTCGCACCGAGAAGCGCGACGGTCGCTGGTTCCTGGTCACCCCGGAAGGCCATCCGTTCTTTTCCCTCGGGGTGAACGCGGTGACGGCCAGCCAGAGCCAGACCTATGTCGAGGGCCGGGAGGCCATGTTCGCCGCGCTGCCCAAGGCCGACGAGCCACTGGCCGCCTATTACGGCACCAGTGACAGCCGGAGCAATACCGGTGCGGCCAAGGGCCGGGCGTTCGACCATGGCCGCTGGTACGACTTCTACCGCGCCAACCTGCAGCGGACCCATGGCGAGACGCGCTGCGTCGAACCGGCCGAAGCGGTAAAAGCCGAGGAGGCCGTGCCCCAGGCGGCCAATGGCACCAGCGTCACGTCGCCGGCCAGCGCGGCCCTGCCGGCCTGCGTCGCCTTCGATGCCGAGCGCTGGACCCGCCAGGCCCTGGATCGTCTGCAGGCCTGGGGTTTCAATACCCTGGGCAACTGGAGCGCCCCGAGCCTGGGCGCGGCCAAGCGCCTGCCCTTTACCGTGCCGCTGTCGATCAGCGGCGACTACCAGACCATCAGCACCGGCCTGGATTGGTGGGGCGGCATGCCCGACCCGTTCGACCCGCGCTTTGCCATGGCCACCGAGCGCGCCGTCGCCATCGCCACCCGCGATCACCGCGACAACCCCTGGTTGCTGGGTTATTTCGCCGACAACGAACTGGCCTGGGCGCACCCGGAAGAGGGGCCGCGCGGACGTTATGCGCTGGCCTACGGCACCCTGCGCTCGACCACCGACGTGCCGGCCAAGCGCGCATTCCTCAAGCAACTGCGTGACAAGTACCGCAACCACCAGGGCCTGTCCCGCGCCTGGGGCATCGAACTGCCGGCCTGGGAACTGATGGAGGATCCGGGTTTCGAGGCGCCGCTGCCCAACGCCGAGCATCCGGCCATCGAAGTCGACCTGCAACGTTTCCAGCGCCTGTTCGCCGACACCTATTTCAAGACCATCGCCGACTCCCTGGACTGGCATGCGCCGAACCACCTGCTGCTCGGTGGCCGTTTTGCCATCAGCACGCCGGAAGCCGTGGCCGCCTGCGCCCAGTATTGCGACGTGTTGAGCTTCAACTTCTATACCCGCGAGCCGCAGCACGGTTATGACTTCGCCGCGCTGCGCGCCCTGGACAAACCGCTGCTGGTCGGCGAGTTCCATTTCGGCTCCCGCGACCGCGGTCCGTTCTGGGGCGGGGTCAGCGAGGTGTACAAGGAAGAAGAGCGCGGCCCGGCCTATGCGCATTTTATCGAGCGGGCGCTGGCCGAGCCCCAAATCGTCGGCGCGCACTGGTTCCAGTACCTGGACCAGCCGGTGAGCGGCCGGCTGCTGGATGGCGAGAACGGCCACCTGGGCCTGGTCGGCATCACCGACCGGCCCTTCAACGGTTTCGTCGAGGCCGTGCGCAAGACCAACCTGGCCCTGGGCAAGAGCCTGCTGGCGCCGACCAAGGTCCTAGAAGCGGCCCCGGCACCTGCCGAGCCCCAGGTCAAACCCGTCGCCGCGCCCAAGCCGGCGCCGGCCGCAGCCAAGCCCTGAGGCTCGTTCGCGCGGCGCCGGGCGCCGCGCTTGTCGTCGACATGCAGAAGGACGTTTTCATGCAAATCCAGGGCTATTTCGACCTCAAGTTCGAGGCGGTCAAGGACGCCTTCGCCGCGCTGTTCGAGCAGCCCCAGGAGCGGGGTGCGGCGCTCTGCGTCCAGATCGGCGGCGAGACGGTGCTCGACCTCTGGGCCGGCAGCGCCGACAAGGACGGCGAGCAGCCCTGGCACAGCGATACCCTCCTCAACCTGTTCTCCTGCACCAAGACCTTCACCGCCGTGACCGCGCTGCAACTGGTCGGCGAAGGCAAGCTGCAGCTGGATGCGCCGGTGGCCGACCTCTGGCCCGAGTTCGCCGCGGCCGGCAAGGGCGCCATTACGCTGCGCCAGCTGCTCTGCCACCAGGCGGGGCTGCCGGCCCTGCGCGAGCTGCTGCCGGCCGAAGCCCTGTACGACTGGTCGACCATGACCGCGGCCCTGGCCGCCGAAACCCCCTGGTGGACCCCGGGTCAGGGTCAGGGCTACGCGCCCATCACCTACGGCTGGCTGGTCGGCGAGTTGTTGCGCCGGGCCGATGGCCGCGGGCCGGGCGAGTCCATAGTGGCGCGCACCGCCCGGCCCCTGGGCCTGGATTTCCATGTGGGCCTGGATGATGCCGAATTCCACCGGGTGGCGCATATCGCCCGGGGCAAGGGCAATATGGGCGATGCCGCGGCGCAACGCCTGCTGCGGGTGATGAT
>DATDTH010000114.1:0-2401 GCA_035290985.1 Pseudomonas sp.
GAACCAGACGCAGGCGGCTTACCCCACCGATAGCTGCATTCACCAGCTGTTCGAGGCCCAGGTCGAGCAGACACCCGGGGCCACCGCCCTGGTCGATGCCCGGCAGTCGCTGTCCTATGCCGCGCTCAACGCCGAGGCGAATCGCCTCAGCCATCACCTGATAGCGTCGGGCATCCGGCCCGGCGACCTGGTCGCACTCTGTGTCGAGCGCGGCCCGGCAATGATCAGCAGCCTGCTGGCCATCCTCAAGGCCGGCGCCGCCTATGTTCCGCTCGATCCGAGCTACCCGGCCGAACGCCTGGCCGTCATCCTGGACGATGCGCAACCGCGCTTGCTGCTGGTCGATGCCACGGGACGCCAGGCACTCGGAGCCCTGGCCGCGACCACGGCGCGCCTGGACCTCGACGCGGCCCTGCCCGCGGACCTGGCAGCCAGCAATCCGCAGTTGCCGGCAACCGGCGTGCGGGCAGCCGGCGTGCGGGCCACCGATCTGGCCTATGTGATCTACACCTCAGGCTCGACCGGCAAGCCCAAGGGCGTGATGATCGAGCACCGCAGCCTGGTGGCCTCCACCCAGGCGCGGCGCGCGGTCTATCCGCAGGGCCCGGATACGCGCTTCATGCTGCTGTCGTCGATCGCCTTCGACAGCTCGGTCGCGGGTATTTTCGGCACCCTGACCACGGGCGCCACCCTGTGCATTCCCGATGCCCAGACCGCCAAGGATCCCGGGGCCATCGGCCGTTTTATCGCGACCCACTCGGTCAACACCCTGCTCTGCGTGCCGTCGCTCGCGCGCCTGGTACTGGCCAGCCTGGCCAAGGCCGGTGGCACGAGCCTCGGCGAGCTGATAGTCGCGGGCGAAGCCTGCCCGGTGACGCTCGTACACGAATGCTCGGCGTTCGCACCGCCCATTGCCCTGTACAACGAATACGGACCGACCGAGGCCACCGTCTGGGCCAGCGTGCACCGCTGCGCGCCGGACGAGGCCGGCCCCGTGCCGATTGGCCGGCCCATCCAGAACACCCGCCTGTACCTGCTCGACGAGCAGGGCCTGCCGGTGCCGCTGGGCGTTCCCGGCGAGCTCTATGTCGGGGGCGCTGGTGTCGCCCGCGGTTACCTGAACCGGGCGGACTTGAGCGCCGAGTCGTTCCTCAGCGATCCGTTCAGCAGCCTGCCCGACGCGCGCATGTATCGCACCGGCGACCTGGCGCGCTGGCGTGACGATGGCGTCCTGGACTTCCTCGGACGCAACGACCAGCAGCTGAAGATTCGCGGCTTCCGGGTCGAACCGGGCGAAATCGAGGCCCTGATGCTCAGCCATCCGGGCGTGCGCGAAGCGGCCGTGATTGCCCGCGAGACCACACCAGGCGCGTCCCGCCTGATCGCCTACCTGAGTGTCGAACCGCCCCTGGACGGTCGCGACACCCGCAAGAGCCTGCGGCCGTTCCTGAGCTCCTGCCTGCCGGAGCATATGCTGCCGTCGGCCTTCGTCGTACTCGAGCGCCTGCCGCTGACGCCGAACGGCAAGCTCGACCGCCTCGCCCTGCCGGCCCCCCAGGCGGAGGACTTCGCCCTGCGGCAGTACGAGGCGCCCAAGGGCGAGACCGAACTGCTGCTGGCCAGCCTCTGGGCCGAGCTGCTCGGCCTGGAGCCCATTGGCCGCCACGACCACTTCTTCGAACTGGGCGGCCACTCGCTGCTCGCGGTGCAGATGACGCTCAGGGCGCGCGAGACCTTCGGCGTCGAACTCTCGCTCAAGGCCCTGTTCGAGCAGCCGACGCTGCTGGCACTGGCCGACCTGATCAACACCCTGCAAATAGCCCTGTACGAGTCCGACGAGCTGCTCAGCCTCGAACAGGAAATGGCTTCGCTTTCGGAAAGCGAGTTGCTCGCTATCGTCTCCAAGGATGCTTAACGTGAACGAACACAACGATAAATTTAAGAGCCTTGAGAGCCTCGAGCAATTGAAACGTGCGGCGATCCTGCGTCTCCTCAAGGAGCGCGGCGCGGCACGGGCCGCCGAGGCCCCGACCGAAGGGATCACGGCCATGGACCGCGACACGGCGCTGCCGCTGTCGTTCGCGCAACAGCGGCTCTGGTTCCTCGATCAGCTCGACCCGACCGCCAGCGCCGCCTACCACATGCCGGCCGCCCTGCGGCTGCGGGGCGCGCTCGACCATGGCGCACTCAAGGCCGTGCTCGCGCGCCTGGTCGCCCGCCACGAAAGCCTGCGCACCACCTTCGCCCGCCGCGACGACCAGCCGGTGCAGGTCATCGCCGCCGCCGACTGCGGCTTCACCCTGGTCGAGCATGACCTGGGTCACCTGCCCCGCGAGGAGGCGCGCCTCGCCGCCGCCCGTCTCGGCGACGCCGAGGCCGCCGCCCCCTTCGATCTGCTGCA
>DATDTH010000115.1:0-2366 GCA_035290985.1 Pseudomonas sp.
GCTCAGCCCGCTGACCGCCCCGCTGCTGGCCACCCTGGCCGGGGAAGTGGGCGAGTTCAAGGCCGGTGCCCACTGGCAGGCGCACCTGGAGAAACTCGAATCCCTGCGCAACTACCAGCCCAAGCTGCCCGGCACCCTGCAGGCGCAACTGCGCGACTACCAGCAGGAAGGTTTCGTCTGGCTGGCCCGTCTGGCGCAATGGGGCGTCGGCGCCTGCCTGGCCGACGACATGGGCCTGGGCAAGACCGTGCAGACCCTGGCCCTGCTGCTGCACCGGGCCGCCGCCGGCCCGCAACTGGTGGTGGCGCCGACCTCGGTGGCGCTCAACTGGCACGCCGAGAGCAGCCGCTTCGCCCCCAGCCTCAAACTGCGTAACTACCAACAGAGCCGCAGCCTCGAAGGTCTGGGCCCCCTGGACCTGGTGATCGTCAGCTACGGCATGCTGCAACAGGACGGCACCGCCTTCGCCGCCCAGCACTGGACCAGCGTGGTGCTGGACGAGGCCCAGGCAATCAAGAACGCCCAGAGCAAACGCTCGCAAGCGGCCATGGGCCTGCAGGCGGACTTCCGCCTGATCGCCACCGGCACGCCCCTGGAAAACCACCTTGGCGAGCTGTGGAACCTGTTCCGCTTTATCAACCCCGGCCTGCTCGGCAGCCAGGAGAGCTTCAGCCAGCGCTTCGCCAACCCCATCGAACAGGGCGACGCCGCCGCGCGCCGGGCCCTCAAGGCCCTGATTCAGCCGTTTATCCTGCGCCGCCTGAAGAGCCAGGTGCTGGAGGAACTGCCAGCGCGCACCGAGATCACCTACAAGGTGCCGCTCTCCGACGAGGAAGCGCACCAGTACGAAGCCCTGCGCCAGCAGGCCGTGGAGACCATCAGCCAGCTCGGCCCGGACGGCGGCAAACCCCTGCAGGTGCTGGCGGAAATCACCCGCCTGCGGCGTTTCTGCTGCCACCCGTCCCTGGCCGTGCCCGGCAGCCCACTGCAAGGCAGCAAACTGCAGGCCTTCGGTGCCATAGTCGAAGAGCTGCTGGAGAACCGCCACAAGGCCCTGGTCTTCAGCCAGTTCGTCGATCACCTGAGCATCGTCCGCGCTTGGCTCGACCAGCAGGGCATCAGCTATCAGTACCTGGACGGCGCCACGCCCGCCAAGGAGCGGCAGAACCGGGTCAATGCCTTCCAGGCCGGCAACGGCGACATCTTCCTGATCAGCCTCAAGGCCGGCGGCAGCGGCCTCAACCTGACCGCCGCCGATTACGTGATCCACCTCGACCCCTGGTGGAACCCGGCGGTGGAGGACCAGGCCAGCGACCGCGCCCACCGCATGGGCCAGCAACGGCCGGTGACCATCTACCGGCTGGTCACCGAACACACCATCGAGGAGCAGATAGTCGCCCTGCACGGACGCAAGCGCGACCTGGCCGACAGCCTGCTGGATGGCGGCGAGCTGAGCGCCAAACTGGACGCCGACGCCCTGCTGCAACTGCTGCGGGGCGAGCCGGCCTGATGGACCGGGCGTGGGCTCAGCTCACGCCCACGCTTAGCTCACCCCCATATAGCGTCCGGCCCGGTGGTTGATCGCCAGCACCATATTCAGGGCCAGGGCGCCGAGTATCGAGAGCACGACCTTGTCCGCCGGCACGATAAACACCGCCGCCAGGACAATGACCGTGTCGATACCCATCTGCACCTTGCCGGCGCGCAGGCCGAAGCGCTCCTGCAGGTACAGGGCCAGGATATTCACCCCGCCCAGGCTCGCGCGATGGCGGAACAGCATCAACAGCCCGAGACCCATGGCGAAGCCGCCGAACAGCGCGGCATAGACCGGGTTCAACTGGGCGAAGCCGACCCAGCGCGGGGTCAGCTCGGCGAACAGCGAGACCAGGCCGACCGCACAGAAGGTCCGCAGGGTGAAGGGCCAGCCCATGCGCCAGATGGCCAGCAGGTAGAACGGCAGGTTGATCAGGAAGAACACCTGGCCGAAGGACCAGCCGAGCAGGTACTTCAGCAGAAAGGCCAGGCCCACGGTGCCGCCAGTGAGCAGCCCGGCATGGCTGTAGAAACTGATGCCCAGGGCGACCAGGGCCGTGCCGAACAGCAGGGCCAGGGCGTCCTCCCACAAGGGGTGACGGATAAAAATCGCCGCGATGGCGTTCGCCTCGGGGCTGTCGGGCTCGACTCCACTCATTGCATACGACCTGAAGGTGCTGTGACCAAACGGCAAGGATAAGTGCAACGAGCTTCTACGCCGTTGGCCAGGATCAAGAAAACCCCATAGCCTGCCGTACGCACCGGGAGGCAAGCACGCTTTTCGTAGGTCGGGTTACGTTTTGTTAACCCGACGGCTTATCGGCGAAACCCAG
>DATDTH010000116.1:0-3633 GCA_035290985.1 Pseudomonas sp.
GCAGATCCCGAAGCGGCGCTGCTGGCCGCCTGCGGGCCCCGCACGCGCCTGCTGTCGATCAGCGCGGTGCAATACGCCTGCGGGCTGCGCCTGGACCTGGGGCGCCTGGGCCAGGGCTGCCGTCAACGCGGCGTGCTGTTCTGCGTGGACGCCATCCAGCAACTGGGCGCCCTGCCCTTCGATGTCCAGGCCTGCGACTGCGCCTTCGCCATGGCCGACGGCCACAAGTGGCTACTCGGCCCCGAAGGCCTGGCCCTGTTCTATTGCCGCAGCGACCTGCGCCCCCAGCTGCGGCTGCACGAATACGGCTGGCACATGGTCGAGCATGCCGGCGATTTCGAGCGCAGGGACTGGCAGCCCGCCCAAAGCGCTCGCCGCTTCGAGTGCGGCAGCCCGAACCTGCTCGGCGCCACGGCGCTGGAAGCCAGCCTGTCGCTGCTGGAAGAGGTGGGCATGAACGAAGTCGCCAGGGCGCTGGGTGAACGCATGGACTGGCTGCAGCAAGGCCTGACCCGGCTGCCCGGCGTCACGCTGCTGAGCCCGACCGACCCCGCGCGCCGGGCCGGCATCCTGACGTTCCGCATGGCGGGCTGGGAACAGCGCCCGCTGTTCGAACGGCTCAAGGCCGAACAGGTGATCTGCGCGCCGCGCGGCGGCGGCATTCGCCTGTCGCCGCATTTCTACAGCGAAGCCCGGGTCTTCGAGGAAACTTTGGCCCTGCTGCACCAGCTGGGATCTGGGTGAGGACTCAGCAGCGGCCCAGGTATTCCAAATCTGTTTAAAAATGAACAGAACCTGTGTGGACGTTCGGGGAAATTCGCCAATACTTCAAGTTACTGGCGTGCAGCATCTCCCCCCAAGTGCTCCGCCAGCCAGGGTACCGTGGACCGCGTACCTTGATTTACTCCTAATGGTCTTAACCCGGATTCATCCCCCAGAATCCGGGTTTTTTTTGCCTTTTGCGTAGGTCGGGCCGCGTAGATAGCCGCTCTATCAAACCACACAGCACCCGCGGCGCGGCGTAACCCGACAATAGCGAAGCCACGGTTGCGCGCGATGGCAGCGGGTTTCACCGAAGCGCTGGATAGCGAACGTGGATGCTCTCACAGCGCAAAGCTCGCGGGTTTCACCCGCCCTACCAGAACAGGCGCATACGCTTTTGTAGGTCGGGTTACGTCTTACTAACCCGACAGCATCGTTGTCGGGTTACGCTTCGCTAACCCGACCTACGGTCTACAAAAGCCCTTGGCGGCGCACGAAATTTATAGACCGATTCGCGCCAAGGGGAACAGGCGCTTGAAGTTGGCCGTGGTCTGCTGCGCCAGCACCTCGAAGTCGACCCCGCGCAGTTGCGCCAGGCACTGCGCCACTTCCACCACATAGGCCGGCAGATTGGGCTTGCCGCGATGGGGAATGGGGGCCAGGTAGGGCGAGTCGGTCTCCACCAGCAGCCGGTCGGCCGGCACCTGGCGCGCCACCTCGCGCAACGCCTCGGCATTGCGAAAGGTCACTATGCCGGACAGGGAGATATAGAAGCCCAGGTCCAGGGCCGCCTTGGCCATCGGCCAATCCTCGGTGAAGCAATGCAGCACGCCGGCTTGGGGCAAGGCCGCCTCGCGCAGCAACGCCAGGGTATCGGCCCGCGCTTCGCGGGTGTGCACTATCACTGGCTTGCCGGTGATTTGCGCCGCCTGCAGGTGCAGGCGAAAGGCGTCGCGCTGGGACTCGGCCGCACCCGGCTCATAGTGGTAGTCCAGCCCGGTTTCGCCTATGGCCACCACCCGCGGATGATCCAACTCGCCCAGCAGCCAGTCCAGGGCCGGCGTCGCCCCGGGCAGCAAATCCAGGGGATGCACGCCGACCGAACAGTCGACGTCGGCATAGCGCTCGGCCAAGGCCTTGACCGTCGCCGCGTTGTCGGCGCTGACGCCGATGCACAGGAAATGCCCGACGCCCCGCGCCCGTGCGGCATCCAGCGCCGCATCGAGGGAGCCGTCATAGGCGCTCAGGTCGAGGCGATCGAGGTGGCAGTGGGAATCGATAAGCATGGGAGCCTCAAGCTTCAATACGCAAGCTTCAAGCGCCAGCCACAAACTCAGAACCTGTCGCTTCTAGCTTGCAGCTTATGGCTTGCCGCTGACGGCTATTACATCGTATGAGTCGGGCGATCGGAGGTCAGGGCGCCGGCCAGATAGGTTTCGATCTTGTTGCGCGCACTGTTGTCGCCATCGTTGAACTGCACGCCGACACCGGCCGCACGGTTGCCCTGAGCGCCCTTGGGCGTGATCCAGACCACCTTGCCGGCGACCGGAATCTTCTCCGGCTCGTCCATCAGGTTAAGCAACATGAAGACTTCGTCGCCGAGCTTGTAGCTCTTGTTGGTCGGAATGAACAGGCCGCCGTTTTTGATGAAGGGCATATAGGCGGCGTACAGCACGGACTTGTCCTTGATGGTCAGGGACAGGATGCCGTTACGCGGGCCGAGATTGGGAGGCAGGCTCATGCAGTATTCCTTACTGATTCAGTGGCGATTCTAGCCCGGTCCGGGCAGGCTTGCCCACTGCACAAGCAGGGCTTCGAGAAGCAAGACACGATTCAGGTTGGCTTTGCCCAGCACTTTCTGGCGCTGGCCCAAGACCCAATCCTGCAATCCCAGCACCTTGGCCTGCGGCGCCTTGTCGGCCAGGTACTGCAGCACCTGGCGCATATCCGCCAGCCCGAGGCTGTTCTCGTCGCGGGTCAACTGGTAGCGCAGCAGCAACTGCGACCATTCGCAGAACCAGTCGAACAGCAGCAACAGCGGCACGCCGCTCCAGCTCTCGGCCAGTTGGCTGGGCCCCGCCTGCCGCTTGAGCAGTTTCTTCACGCCCTCGACCACCAGGGCCCGCTGCTCGCGCACGCCCTGCCCTTGCAGGCGAACGGCGGCCAGGGGCGAGCCGGCGGCCAGCACCAGCAACTCACGTAGCGTCTCGGCATCGCTGCCGGGCAGGGCCTGGGCCAGCCAGGCCAGGCTGACCGCCTCGCTCGGCAGCGGACAGGCTTGCTGCACGCAGCGGCTCTTGACCGTGGGCAGCAGCCGGCTGGGCTGATGGCTGACCAGCAGCAGCACCGTGTCCCCGGAAGGCTCTTCCAGGCTTTTCAGCAAGGCGTTGGCAGCGTTCAGGTTCATCGACTCGGCGGGCTCGACCAGTACCACCTTGCGCCCGCCCAGTTGCGCGGTCTGCACCACGAAACTCACCAGCTCGCGCACCTGGTCGACCTTGATCGCCTTGTCCAGCTCTTCGGGTTCCAGGATGTAATTGTCGGGATGGGTGCCAGCCGCCAACAGGTGGCAGGCCTTGCACTGGCCACAGGCCTCGAGGCCGAGCGGGCTGCGGCACAGCAGGCTGGCCATGAGGCGTTCGGCCAGGGCGCGCTTGCCGATCCCGGCGGGGCCGTGCAGCAGGTAGGCGTGGGCATGCTGGGTGCGCCCGGCCAGCTGCTGCCAGAGCGCCGCCTGCCAGGGATAGGCCTCAGCCACGGGCACGCTCCAGCAATTCCGGCAGCAATATATCCAGCGCGCGCTGCACCTGTTCGAGCGGTTGGGCCGCGTCGACTATGCGGTAGCGCCCCGGCTCGGCGGCGGCGCGGCGC
>DATDTH010000117.1:0-3473 GCA_035290985.1 Pseudomonas sp.
CAAGCTCAGCCTGGCCAGTTGACCCGCAGCGCGTCACGAACGCCCGCCCCTCGGACGAGGGGCGGGCGTTTTTTTTGGTTCTTCGCCGATGTGCGGGAAGAGCGGGTTGAGGGTCGTGGATACCGTCTTGCGGCTCGGCGAACAAGGGGCCATTTCGTAGCCCGAATAAGCCTTGGCGCAAGCGCTTTCGTAGGATGGGTTGAGCGCAGCGATACCCATGCTGAAAGCCGAACCACGCCGCACCTACGCGCGGCGTAACCCGCCAAGGCCGATGGTCAGGCGGAGTCAAGCTCCCACCTATTTGGCCGACGGATTTTTCGTGAAGCCACCAACGACAACGCATTCAAACCGAGCGCTTTTTGCGTGTGCCCAGGCGTTAGGATAATGTCACTTCGCCCTTAGACCTGCCGCATGCCTGCTTAGAATAAAAAGGACCTTTTATGACCCAGCCCACCGCCCTGATCACCGGCTGCTCCAGTGGCATCGGCCGCGCCCTGGCCGACGCCTTCAAGGGTGCCGGTTACCGCGTCTGGGCCACGGCCCGCAAGGCCGACGACCTGGCTGCCCTGAACGCCGCCGGCTTTATCGCGGCACAGTTGGACGTCAACGATGCCGAGGCGGTGGCCCGGCTCGCCGAACGCCTCGGCCACTGGCTGGCCGAGGAAAACGCCAGCCTCGATGTGCTGATCAACAATGCTGGTTACGGCGCCATGGGGCCGCTGCTCGACGGCGGCGTCGAGGCCCTGCAGCGGCAGTTCGAGACCAACGTCTTCGCCCTGGTCGGCCTGACCCGCGCCCTGTTTCCCCTGCTGCGCGCGAGCCGCGGCCTGCTGGTGAATATCGGCAGCGTCTCCGGGGTGCTGGTCACCCCCTTCGCCGGTGCCTACTGCGCGTCCAAGGCCGCCGTGCACGCCCTGTCCGATGCCCTGCGCCTGGAGCTGGCGCCCTTCGGCATCCAGGTCATGGAAGTCCAGCCCGGCGCCATCGCCTCCAGTTTCGGCGCCAACGCCAGCCGCGAAGCCGAGCAACTGATCGCCGAGGATTCGCCTTGGTGGCCGATCCGCGACGGCATCCGCGCCCGCGCCAAGGCCTCCCAGGACCATCCCACCCCGGCCACCGCATTCGCCCGCGACCTGCTCGCCGCGGTGCAGAAGACCCGGCGCCCTGGCCTGCTGCGCCTGGGCAACGGCAGCCGGATCATGCCCCTGCTCGCCGCGCTGCTGCCCAAGGCGCTGCTGGAAAAAAGCCTGAAGAAACGCTTCGGCCTCGATGGGCACCTGTAGTCGAACAGACCAAGGAGCAACCGCCATGGCCCCGAACGAACAGCAGGACCTTATCGCGCGAATCAGCACCTTTCTGCGCGGCATCGGCCTGGCGGTCGAGCCGGCCGCGCTGGCCATGGCCACCGTGCTGCCGGCCATCTGGGTGGAAGGCGGTCGCCTGTATTTCGATCCCGCCCGCTTGCGCTTCCCCGGCGACCTGCTCCATGAGGCCGGTCATCTGGCGGTGGCGCCGGCCGCCGAACGCCAGGCCCTGACCGGCGATATCGACCGGGGTCCCGGCGAGGAGATGATGGCCATCGCCTGGTCCTGGGCCGCCCTGGTCCACCTGCAGCTGGCGCCGGAGGTGGTGTTCCATGACGAGGGCTACAAGGGCGGCTCCCAGGCGATCATCGAGAACTTCAGCGCCGGGCGCTTCTTCGGTGTGCCGATGCTGCAATGGACCGGCATGACGCTCGAGCCGAAACAGGCCCGGGCCACGGGCGCCCCGGCCTTTCCGGCGATGCTCAAGTGGCTGCGCGATTGAAGCCGAGGCCCGGCATCGGCGGCCAATAGCGACCCCATCACAACCCGACCCGGCGCCCGTGGGCACAATGCGCCTCACTCACCGAACGGAAGCCAACCCCATGACCACCCTGCGCCAGATCGCCGCCTGCCTGTTTTTCCTCGGTGCCCTGGGCTTGCTGGTCCAGCTGTTCAGCACGGGTTTCGCCTGGAGCCTAGTGGACTGTCTGTAAAGTTCGTTTACCTATTAGGGATGGACAAATATACTGGGCTTCCCTCCTTTTCTGGCGTGTGCAGACATGGCTCGATCAGCGGCTTCTTTTTGTTTAAAACCCACGGATGGTGAGACGCTGCAAAGCTGGTTAGGCATGGGAACTCTGCCGCAAAACCTTGGCCAGCGCGCCCGGATTCTATTGCTGCTGGCGAGCGGTCTCACGCCCAAGCAGGTCAGTGACCGATTAGAGATTTCAGCGCCAGTCGTATTTAAATGGCGCAAGCGCTATGAAGAGTCTGGCCTCGATGGGCTAAGCGATCTCCCGCGCAGCGGGCATCCCCGCAAGCTCGACGAGGCGAAGATCAAGGAAATTCTGACCCTGACGATCCAGCGTGTCCCGCGGGAGGCGACACACTGGAGCCTGCGGCTGATGGCCAAATATGTGGGCGTTACCGTCTGGCAAGTCGCCCAGGTGTGGGCTGCCGCCGATCTCAAGCCCCACCGGCTGAAAACCTTCAAGATCAGCAACGACCCGCACTTTGCTGACAAGGTGGTCGATGTGGTTGGGCTGTACCTGAACCCGCCCGACAATGCGATGGTGCTGTCCGTAGACGAGAAAACTCAGATCCAGGCACTGGATCGCACCCAGCCCATGCTGCCGCTTAAGCCCGGTCAGATCGAACGCAGGACGCATGACTACAAGCGCCACGGTACGGCCAGTTTGTATGCCGCCTTCGATATCTTGACGGGTCAAGTCATCGGTCGCATCACCCAGCGACACCGGGCCAAAGAGTTTCTTGAGTTCCTTCGGCAGATCGACCGCGCGACGCCTGCCGAGCTGGATCTGCATTTGATTCTGGACAACAGCTCGACGCACAAGACGGCCGCCGTTAAGACGTGGCTGGAAAAGCATCCCCGCTTCAAGCTGCACTTCACACCGACCAGCGCCTCATGGCTGAACGCCGTAGAGGGCTGGTTTGCTCAATTGGAACGGCGCGCGCTATACCGCGATGCGTTCAGCAGCGTGGCTGATCTGAAAGCGGCAATTCGCCGTTTTATCGAGGCCCATAATGAACACTCAGCCAAGCCTTTTCGCTGGAACAAAACGGCTGAGTCCATCCTCAGCTCTGTTAATCGCGCAAAGCTCGCCGCAATCAAGAATAAGTTATTGAACTAACCAAACAGTCCAGCCTAGTGCTCGGCGCCGGCCTGGGCTTTGCCCTGGCCTACGCGCTGTGGCCGAGCAAGCAGCAGGATGATGGGCGCAACGACAACGTCTTCCTCGACCTGCTGGAGTGGGTGATCGAGTTTCCCGTCGAACTGCTGCTCTGGTTGCTGCGGCTGTTGGGCGGGCTGTTTCGCGGCAAAGGCGATGGCTTCGACCTCGATCTCTAGGAGCAAAAATCTGCCAGCTCCGATAAGCGCAGCGCAATCCGGGACGCCGCTACGCTGTCCAGCTCGTAGGTCTGGTTACG
>DATDTH010000118.1:0-6554 GCA_035290985.1 Pseudomonas sp.
CAGGTCGCGCAACTGCTGGAAGGTGCTGATCACGCTCTCGACATTGTCCAGCAACTGGCTCTCGGTCAACTCCAGCTCCAGGCAGCCCGCCTCCAGCCCAGTGTCTTCCAGCACCTGGCGCACCAGGCTGACCAGGTTGCCCTGGCGCAGCTGGTGCACCGAGAGGTTCACCGAGATGCGCAACTGGGTCAGACCTTCACGCTGCCAGTCGCGAGCCTGCTGGCAGGCCCGGCGCAGAACGAACTCGCCGATGGGCGCGATCAGTCCGGTCTCCTCGGCCAGGCCGATGAAGTCTCCCGGCGGCACCAGCCCCAGTTGCGGGTGGCGCCAGCGCACCAGGGCCTCGGCGCCGTTCAGGCGGTTGTCGACCAGGCACAGCTTGGGCTGGTAATAGACCTCCAGCTGGCCTTCCTCGATGCCCTTGCGCAGCTGGTTTTCCAGTTGCAGGCGCTCCAGGGTGCAGGCCTGCAGGTTGTCGGTGAAGAACTGGAAGGTGTTGCCGCCCAGGTGCTTGGCATGCTGCATGGCCATATTGGCCTGGCTGATCAGGGCGGAAATTTCCCGGGCGTTGTCCGGCAGCAGGCTGATGCCCACCGAGGCGCTGACCACCAGCTCCTGACCACCCACGGTCATCGGCATGCGCAGCTTGCTCAGCAGTCGACTGGCCAGGCGTGCAAGGCTCGCCAGACTGCCGTAAGCGTCCAGCAGCACGGCGAACTCGTCGCCGGACAGGCGCGCGATGGTGTCGGCCTCCGACACGGCCTGGGTCAGGCGCCGGGCCATCTGTCGCAGCAACTGATCGGCCACTTCGTGGCCCAGGCTGTCGTTAAGCAGCTTGAAACGGTCCAGGTCGATATGCAGCAGCGCCAGGCTGCGACCGCTCTGCCGGGCGCGCTGGCCAGCCTCGTGCAACCGCTCCTTGAACAGGCTGCGGTTGGCCAGGCCGGTCAACTCATCGTAATGGGATAGGTAACGCAGGCGCTCCTCGGCCTCGCGGCGCGCCGACAGGTCGGCGAAGAAGCCGACTATATGGCTAACCGTGCCCTGGGTGTCGCGTACCGCCTTGAGCTGGAGCAATTGCGGGTAGAGTTCGCCGTTCTTGCGGGTCTCGATCATCTCGCCCTGCCAACTGCCGGACAGCTCCAGCTCCTGGCGGATCAACTGGTACTGGCGGCGCGCCTCGCGACTGCTGAGCAGGCTGCCGACACTCTGCCCCAGCACCTCGTCCTTGCGGTAGCCGGTGACCTGGCTGAAGGCCTGGTTGACCGCCAGCAGCAGGTAATCCCGGTCGAGGATGACGATGCCTTCGCTGGCGGCCTCGAAAACCGTGGCGGCCAGTCGCTGCTCTTCTTCCCGGCCTTTCCAGGCGCTGATGTCGCGGCGGGTGCCGAGCATGCGCAGCACCCGGCCGCGGGCGTCGCGCTCCACCGCCCGGCCGCGGTCCTCGATCCAGACCCAGCGCCCATCGGCATGGCGGATGCGGTACTGGACCTGGTAACCGTCACTGCGGCCCTTCATGTGCTCGACCAGGGCCCGGCGCAACAAGGGCAGGTCATCCGGATGCAGGCGAGGCTTGAGGTCACGCAGCATGGCCATGGCCTCGCCCGCCTCGATGCCGAAGATCTCCTTGAGCCGCGAGTGGTGAACCTGGTCGCTTTCCAGATCCCAGTCCCACAAGCCCAGTTCACTGGCCTCCAGGGCCAGGGCCAGGCGAGCTTCGCTCTTGCTCAAGGCATGGCTGGTTGCGTCCAGCTCCAGGGTCCGCTCGGCGACGCGCATCTCCAGTTCGGCATGGGCCTGGCGCAGTTCGTCCTCGACCCGGCGGCGCTGTTCGATCTCCCGGGCCAGTTCCTGGTTGAAACCCTCGAACTGACCCTGGGCCTGCTGCAGATCGGCGATCAGGGCCTGGTTCTCGAAGCGCCGCAGCAGGCCGTTTTGCACCAGCCGGTTGACCTGCCAGGCCACCACCAGCAGGGCGGCCAGCAGGATGGTCGCCAGCAGACCCCAGCCGCGCAGCAGGGGCTGATCGCTGAGCAGCAGGAAGACGATCGAGGGCAGCAGGCAAGGCAAGGCGAAAGCCAGAAAGGCCGGCAGGCTGACCGCGTAGGCCACGCTGGCGGAGAGAATCGCCGCGGCGATCAGGCCAAAGACCAGGGCCTGCTGGCTGAACACGTCCGCCGGCACCAGGTAGATCACGGCGAACGCCAGGGTCAGGCCGGATAGCACCGCGCCGACCAGGAACATTCTCCGCCAGTAGGGCCGCGCCTGGCGGGTGGGCGTGGCGGCGTTGAAGGCGGTCACCTGCACCAGCCGCAGCACGGCCAGCAGCACCAGCCCCACCAGCCAACCGCTGAGCAACACGCTGTCCTGGGGGCGCCACAACAGGTAGGCGCAGGCCAGGCCGTTGAGCAGCATGCACAGGGTCGGCAGCCGCGAGCCCAGGTAGAGCAGGCGTGTGCGTTCGGCGGCGATATCCAGGGCGAATCGCTGCCGGATAGGGCGTCGATCGGTCTGAGCGGAGGAAGCAGCGGAAACGGGGCGCACAGAGGCGGTCATAGGCTGTGTTCTTATAAGGGATTGCCTAGGCGTTGCCGGAGCATACCCGAGCGAGACGCGTCGCCCAAGATTTCCTGAGCGATTTTCCGCGTAAAAACCGACCGTCCGCCGCTTTGTCCCCTCGGCACGTCTTTAGTCCAGAACAACACATGCCGGCCACCGGGCAACTGGGTTTGCCCGGCCCAGTCCCCCGCCCGTAGAATGCCGCGATGCATGATGACCTCTCCCTCCTGTTGAACTCCCTCAACGACGCCCAGCGCCAGGCCGTAGCGGCCCCGCTGGGTCGTCAGTTGGTCCTGGCCGGCGCTGGCTCCGGCAAAACCCGCGTGCTGGTGCACCGCATCGCCTGGTTGATCCAGGTCGAGCACGCCTCGGCCCATTCGGTCCTGTCGGTGACCTTCACCAACAAGGCCGCCGCCGAGATGCGCGTGCGCATCGAACAGCTGATGGGCCTCAATCCCGCCGGCATGTCGGTCGGCACCTTCCACGGCCTGGCCCACCGCCTGCTGCGCGCCCACTGGCAGGAAGCCGGCCTGAGCCAGAGCTTCCAGATCCTCGACAGCGACGACCAGCAACGCCTGGTCAAGCGGGTGATCCGCGACCTCGGCCTGGACGAACAGCGCTGGCCGGCGCGCCAGGCCCAGTGGTTTATCAACGGCCAAAAAGATGAAGGGTTAAGACCGCAGCATATCCAGGCCAGCGGCGACCTGTTCCTGAGCACCATGCGCGGCATCTACGAAGCCTACGAAGCGGCCTGCCTGCGCGCCGGGGTGATCGACTTCTCCGAGCTGCTGCTGCGCGCCCTGGACCTGTGGCGCGACCATCCGGGCCTGCTCGAGCACTACCAGCGGCGCTTCCGGCATATCCTGGTCGACGAGTTCCAGGACACCAACGCCGTGCAGTACGCCTGGCTGCGCCTGTTGGCCAAAGGCGGTGCGAGCCTGATGGTGGTGGGCGACGACGACCAGTCGATCTACGGCTGGCGCGGGGCCAAGATCGAGAACATCCACCAGTACAGCCGCGATTTCCCGGACGCCGAGACCATCCGCCTGGAGCAGAACTACCGCTCCACCGCCGGCATCCTCAAGGCCGCCAATGCCCTGATCGCCAATAACAGCGGCCGCCTGGGCAAGGAGCTCTGGACCGAGGACGGCGACGGCGAGCCGATCCACCTGTACGCCGCCTTCAACGAACACGACGAAGCCCGCTATGTGGTCGAGAGCATCGAGCGGGCGCTCAAGGGCGGCCTGGCCCGCAGCGACATCGCCATCCTCTACCGCTCCAACGCCCAGTCGCGGGTGCTGGAAGAGGCCCTGCTGCGGGAGAAGATCCCCTACCGCATCTACGGCGGCCAGCGCTTCTTCGAGCGCGCGGAAATCAAGAACGCCATGGCCTACCTGCGCCTGTTGGACGGCCGCGGTAACGACGCGGCCCTGGAGCGGGTGATCAACGTGCCGGCCCGTGGCATCGGCGAGAAAACCATCGAGGTGATCCGCGAACACGCGCGCAACGCCGACGTGTCGATGTGGGAAGCGATCCGCCTGCTGGTCGCCCATAAGGGCCTGGCCGGCCGCGCCGCTGGCGCCCTGTCCGGTTTCGTCGAGCTGATCGAGGGCCTGGCGTCCAAGGTCCGCGAGATGCCGCTGCACCTGATGACCCAGGTGGTGATCGAGGACTCCGGGCTGATCACCTACCACAAGGAAGAGAAGGGCGAGAAAGGCCAGGCCCGGGTGGAAAACCTCGAGGAGCTGGTGTCTGCCGCGCGGACCTTCGAGAACAGCGAAGAGGACGAGCAGAGCCCGCTGGCGGCCTTCCTCGGCCACGCCTCCCTGGAGGCCGGCGACACCCAGGCCGACGCCTTCGAGGACAGCGTGCAGCTGATGACCCTGCACAGCGCCAAGGGCCTGGAGTTTCCCCAGGTCTTCCTGGTGGGCATGGAAGAGGGCCTGTTCCCCCACAAGATGAGCCTGGAGGAGCCCGGCCGGCTCGAGGAAGAGCGGCGCCTGGCCTATGTCGGCATCACCCGCGCCATGCAGCAGCTGGTGATCAGCTACGCAGAAACCCGCCGCCTGTACGGCAGCGAGACCTACAACAAGATCTCGCGTTTCGTCCGCGAGATTCCCGCGCCGCTGATTCAGGAAGTGCGGCTGTCCAACAGCGTCAGCCGCCCCTATGGCGCCGGCAACCGGGCGCAGACCGGCAATATCTTCGCCGGAGCCGAAGTGCCGGAAACCGAATTCCGCCTCGGCCAGCACGTCTGCCACGCACTGTTCGGCGAGGGGGTGATCCTGAATTTCGAAGGCGCCGGCGCCCAGGCCCGGGTGCAGGTGAACTTCGCCGAAGGCAGCAAGTGGCTGATGCTCGGCTATGCCAAGCTCGAAGCGCTGTAGCACGCTGCGTTTTAGGCTCGGGTTTCGCCGAACCGCGTTTCGTACACAGCGTCTTGTTGTGCATGAATCACGCAATAAACGCGGGTTGCACCTAGGCGGCCCCACCCGCCCTACAAGAGCACGCGCCTTCGCTTTTTCGTAGGGCGGGTTAGCGTAGGATGGGTTGAGCGCAGCGATACCCATGCTGAAAGCCGCTCTGGCCAGCCACGCCGCATCCGCCGCGCGGCGTAACCCGCCAAAGCGGCTTATTCCACCAGTCGGGCGAGACGCTGGGCGGCCGGCTTCGGCAGATAGGCATAACCGAGGCTGATTTCGGCGTCCAGGTCGAACAGGTAGCGACCCACCAGGTACTCCTTGGCGAAGCCGCGGATGTCGTCGATCCAGGAACCGTCGGCGTAGGAGCTGTCGTGCTGGTAGTACCATTCATGGGTGCTGCCGAAGGCCTCGAAGCGCACGCAGAGGCTGGTCGCGCCCTGGTCGTCCTCCACCTCCAGACGCAGCCCCTCGAGCTGCCAGCCACCGACCTCGGCCGCCCGGCGCCAGAGCGCGGGGAAGAACTCGTGCAACTCGTCTTCGGTATAGGCACCGAAGGGTTCGGTCGCGAAACTGCCGTAGCGTTCCGGCACCAGCAGTTCGAGGGCGCGCCCCAGGCCGAGGTAGCCCTCGTCCAGCAATTCGCGGCGCTGCCGCGGGTCGAGCGCGACGACCTCCACGCCTTCCTCCTGGAGCACGGCGGACACCCGGTCGAGCTGCTCGAGCACGTCCAGTTGCTGGAAATCTTCCAGCGCCTCGGCGTCCCCCACTGCGTCCAGATCGAAGTCGTCGTCAGGCGCCTCGTCGAAGGGACTGGGCTGATCCAGCAGGACCAGCACCAGCTCCCACCAGGCGCGGAAATCCTCGGCACTGGCGGACAGGTCGTCCAGTTGTTCGTCGTCACCCGCATCGCCACCCTCGAGCAGGCTGGCGAGGGTGCCGAGCGCATTCAGGGCACCGCACGCCAGGTAGATGCAATGTTCCTCATCGCCGCTCGCCTCGATGGCCTCCAGGGTGAGATTCAGGGTGTCGTGCAGCCAGGGCGCGAAGGGACGCTGGCCCAGAGCGTCGAGCTCGACCAGCAGAGGAGCGACCTGCTCTTCATCGGCTGTGCTGCCTTCATCCGCCCACAGGGTCGCCATGAACAGGCGCTCGATCTCACCGAAGCCGCTCAGGCTTTGCGCCAGTCGATCGCCGCGGCGCGCGGCGATGGCCTTGAGTTCGGCAGCCAGCGCGCGCTGCGCCTCGGGCTCCAGACCCGTGCCCATGTCGTCATCCTCATCGCTCAGCAGAGCGCCGAGCAGATCCGGGTTCGCCACCAGCTCGCTGCACAGCTCGCCGATAACCCGACCTTGATCGATGCGTTCTTGCTGAGCAAGCTGGGATTGGTGATCTTCCTTCTTCGCCATACCAGGGCTCCTTAAGCAGTGTTCGAAATACCGGGCGGCTGCTGGCCATAACCCGGAATTCGGGAATATAGCGCGACTCGATGCCGGTATTTACCGAAGACGCCAGGAGTGCGACAGGGTGCGCACGGGCCGACGCGCGGCCGCTATCGTCCGCCTTCGACACGAC
>DATDTH010000119.1:0-7222 GCA_035290985.1 Pseudomonas sp.
GGCGCATCCAGTCGACGGTCTGCCAGGCCAGGCTGACGCTCATGGCCAGGATCAGCAGGATGCCGACCAGGGTCGGTGCATGCTGCTGCAGCCTGCGGGGGGCAACGGTGAGGAGCAAAGGCGTTACTCCGAGCAATCTTGTCGTTATGGTGCAGCGAATCGCGCCGCCGATCATAACAGCTAGCGGGTGGCTGGCCGCAACCTGTCTGGACGCCCCGTTTGCCGCTGTTTGTGCCAGGGTGGCGACCTGTCCGCAGTTTGCGTCAATGAATCGGCGGCCTGCCGATTCTGAAGGCTTGGCGCAATCGGGTCAAAAAAACCGCCGGGCGGTCATTCAAGGCTGTTTCGAGACGCTTTGCCTGGTTTCGGTCAATGCATGAACCCTTTGCAAGCCTTTGCAAGCCTTTGTATAAGGGGGGTTCCAATGGGCGTTGCGGCGATTCTTGCCGCCGGTAAAGGCCGCGTCACGCCGCCCGCGTGGCCCGTTCGCCGGCTGCAGCCAGATAAAAATTATGAATGGTTTTTTGCGAAACGGAGGCGCGCCGCCTCAAGCTTTCGCGGTTAGTATGTGGGCCGGCCCCGGTGCCGGTTCTCCTTTAGTGCTGTTGCGGATTTTGCCCATGTCTTCTGCCGAATTGAACGAAATGGATGTCGTGCTAGCCGAGCCGCTTGGGCTGCGGCGGGTGCCGTTCGCCTTTGCCAAACGTCATGGGGTACTGGTGCGCGAGCAGCTCGGGCAGCTGCAGTTATGTGCCCGCGAAGGCGCGGCGCTGACCGCGGTGCAGGAGGCCCAGCGTTTCTCCGGCCTGCTGCTGCCGGTCAGCTGGATCGACGCGGCGCAGTTCGAACAGGTACTGAGCCTGACCTACCAGCACGACTCCTCGGCCGCCATGCTGATGGTCGAGGGCCTGGGCAACGACATGGACCTGGCCAGCCTGGCCGATCAGATCCAGGAAACCGAGGACCTGCTGGAACAGGAGGACGATGCGCCCATCATCCGCCTGATCAACGCCATTCTCGGCGAGGCGATCAAGGAAAACGCCTCGGATATCCACGTCGAGACCTTCGAGAAGCGCCTGGTCATACGCTTTCGCATCGACGGCATCCTGCGCGAGGTGGTGCAGCCCAAGCGCGAGCTGGCGGCGCTGCTGGTGTCGCGGATCAAGGTCATGGCCAAGCTGGACATCGCCGAGAAGCGCATCCCCCAGGACGGCCGGATCTCCCTGCGGGTCGGCGGGCGCGAGGTCGACGTGCGCGTCTCGACCCTGCCCTCGGCCAATGGCGAGCGGGTGGTGCTGCGCTTGCTGGACAAACAGGCCGGGCGCCTGACCCTGACCCACCTGGGCATGAGCGCCCGCGACCGCGGCCTGATGCAGGAGACGGTGAAGAAGCCCCACGGCATCATCCTGGTCACCGGGCCCACCGGCTCGGGCAAGACCACCACGCTCTATGCCAGCCTGGTGACCCTGAACGACCGCACGCGCAATATCCTCACGGTCGAAGATCCGATCGAATACCACCTGGAAGGCGTCGGCCAGACCCAGGTCAACACCAAGGTCGACATGACCTTCGCCCGCGGCCTGCGCGCCATCCTGCGCCAGGACCCGGATGTGGTGATGGTCGGCGAAATCCGCGACCAGGAAACCGCGGAAATCGCCGTGCAGGCCTCCCTGACCGGTCATCTGGTACTCTCGACCCTGCACACCAACAGCGCCATCGGCGCCGTCAGCCGCCTGGTGGACATGGGGGTCGAGCCGTTCCTGCTCGCCTCCTCGCTGCTCGGCGTCCTGGCCCAGCGCCTGGTGCGGGTGCTGTGCCCGGCCTGCAAGCAACCCTACCTGGCCGATTCGGCGGAATGCCAGCTGCTGGGCCTCGACCCGCAGAGCCCGCCGCCGACCCTTTACCACGCCATCGGTTGCGAGGAATGCCGCAGCCTGGGGTATCGCGGGCGGACCGGCATCTACGAGCTGGTGGTGTTCAACGATGCCCTGCGCACCCTGGTGCATAACCGCGCCTCGGAGCAGGAAATGACCCGGCATGCGCGCCTGCTGGGACCCAGTATCCGTGACGACGGCATGCGCAAGGTGCTCGAAGGGGCGACCACCCTGGAAGAAGTGCTGCGCGTGACGCGGGAAGAATAAGCATGGCCGCATTCGAATACATCGCCCTGGATGCCGCGGGCCAGCAGCGCAAAGGCCTGATCGAAGCCGACAGCGCGCGCCTGGCGCGCCAGCTGTTGCGCGACAAGAACTGGTCGCCGCTGGACGTCAAGCAGGCCAAGGCCCGGGAAGAAAAGGGCGCCGGTGGCTTCAGCATCGGCCAGGGCCTGTCGGCGCGGGACCTGGCCCTGGTCACCCGGCAATTGGCGACCCTGGTGCAGGCGGCGTTGCCGATCGAGGAGGCGCTGCGCGCCGCCGCCGCGCAGTCCACCTCGCAGAAGATCAAGTCCATGCTGCTGGCCGTGCGCGCCCGGGTCATGGAAGGCCACAGCCTGGCCGCGGCGCTCAAGGAATACCCCTCGGCCTTTCCCGATCTGTACCGCGCCACGGTGGCGGCCGGCGAACATGCCGGCCACCTGGGCCTGGTGCTCGACCAGTTGGCCGACTACACCGACCAGCGCCAGCAGTCGCGGCAGAAGATCCAGCTGGCCTTGCTCTACCCGGTGATCCTGATGGTCGCCTCGCTGACCATAGTCGGCTTCCTGCTGGGCTATGTGGTACCGGACGTGGTCAAGGTGTTCGTCAACACCGGCCAGGAATTGCCGGCCCTGACCCGTGGTCTGATCGCCAGCAGCGATGTGGTGAAGAACTGGGGCTGGCTCATGGTGCTGGGCGGCATCGCTGGGGTGATGGGGTTGCGCCTGGCCCTGCGCGACGAGAAGCGCCTGCGCCTATGGCATGCCTTCGTGCTGCGGGTGCCTCTGGTGGGCGGTCTGACACGGGCGACCAATACCGCGCGTTTCGCCTCGACCCTGGCGATCCTCAACCGCAGCGGCGTGCCCCTGGTCGAGGCCCTGAGCATCTCCGCGGCGGTGATCGCCAATCTGCGCATCCGTGACAAGGTCATAGAAGCGGCGCAGAAGGTGCGCGAGGGCAGCAGCCTGACCCGTGCCCTGGACGCGACCCAGGAATTTCCGCCGATGATGCTGCATATGATCGCCAGCGGCGAAAAATCCGGCGAACTGGACCAGATGCTGGCGCGTACCGCGCGCAATCAGGAAAACGACCTGGGCGCCCAGGTCGCGCTGCTGGTCGGGTTGTTCGAGCCCTTTATGCTGGTCTTTATGGGTGCAGTGGTGTTGGTCATAGTCCTGGCCATCCTGCTGCCGATTCTCTCTCTCAACCAACTGGTGGGGTAAAGCGTGAAGCGTGTAATGAATATAAAACAGCGTCAGTCGGGTTTTACGCTGATCGAAATCATGGTGGTGGTGGTGATCCTCGGCATCCTCGCGGCGCTGGTGGTGCCCCAGGTGATGAGCCGGCCCGACCAGGCCAAGGTGACTGTGGCCAAGGGCGATATCCGCGCCGTGGCGGCCTCCCTGGATATGTACAAGCTGGATAACTTCGCCTATCCCAGCACCCAGCAGGGGCTGGACGCCCTGGTGAAGAAGCCCAGCGGCAACCCGCAGCCGAAGAACTGGAACCGCGACGGCTACCTGAAGAAGCTGCCGCTGGACCCCTGGGGCAACCCCTATCAATTCCTCTCGCCCGGCAGCAAGGGTCCGTTCGACCTGTATTCCTTCGGAGCCGATGGCAAGGAAGGCGGGGCCGAACTGGATGCCGATATCGGCAACTGGGACCAGTAAGCCCACATGAAAAAGGCCCGGGGTTTCACCCTGATCGAGCTGCTGGTGGTCATGGTGATACTCGGCTGCCTGATCAGCGTGGCCGTGCTGGCCACCGGCAGCGCCAGCACCTCGCGGGAGTTGCGCGATGAGGCGCAACGCCTGGCGGCCATCATCGGCCTGCTGACCGACGAGGCGGTGCTGGATAACCGCGAGTACGGCCTGCTGATCCGGCCCGAGGGCTACCGCGTGCTGAGCTACGACGAACTGCAGAGCAGTTGGTCGGCCTACAACGAGCAGGCCGAACACCTGTTGCCGAGCTGGGCACGCCTGGAGCTGGAGCTGGATGGCGAGCCGCTGAAGCTGGCCAGCCCGGTGAAGAAGCTGGACGACGAACCCGGCCTGAGCACCCGCGAGTCCGAGGAGAAGAAAAAGGCGGCGTCCGCCCTGGAACCGCAGTTACTGATCCTTTCCAGTGGCGAGTTGTCGCCCTTTCGCCTGCGGGTGGCCGAACGGCTGCCCGAGGGCAGTGCCTACGAGCTGGTCAGCGATGGCTTCCAGCTGCCCAAGGCCGAGCCGGCCAAGGAGGGGCGATGAACGCAGCGCGATCTGGCGGCCAGCGGGGCTTCACCCTGCTCGAAGTGCTGGTGGCCCTGGGCATCTTCGCCACGGTGTCCGCCGTGGTGCTGACGGCCGCCGGGCGCAGCCTGAACAATGCGGCGCGGCTGGAGGAAAAGACCCTGGCCGGCTGGATCGCCGACAACCGCATCACCGAATTGCAGCTGGCCAAGCCCACCGCCGGCGAAGGCCGCGACACCCAGGAGCTGGAATACGCCGACCGCCGCTGGGAAAGCTTCAGCGAGATCGAGGCCACCAGCGATCCGGCCCTGCGCCGGGTCACGGTCTGGGTCGCGCCGCGGCCCGTGCGAGGTGACAGTGCGCCGGTGCGCGAGCGCGCGGCGGTCAGCCTCACCGGCTTTCTGCGGGTCCAGCGATGACCCGGCGCGGTGCGCGGGGCTTTACCCTGCTGGAGCTGCTGATCGCCATCTCGATCTTCGCCCTGCTGGGCCTGGGCACCTACCGCATGCTCGACAGCGTGCTGCGCACCGACGAGGCCACGCGCAAGCAGGAGCAGTCGCTGCGCGAACTGATGCGCGCCCTCTGGAGCCTGGAGCGCGACTTGCAACAGGTAATCGCCCGACCGATCCGCGACAATTTTGCCGATCCCCGAGGGGCCTTCCTGGGCGAGAGCCAGGCGCTGGACGGTGCCGCCGCGTTCGAGCTGACCCGCAGCGGCTGGCGCAACCCCACGGGGGTGGCCCGTTCGCAGCTGCAGCGGGTGCGTTGGCGCCTGGCCGGGGAAACCCTGGAGCGGGTCTACTGGGTGGTGCTGGACCGGGCGGTGGACAGCGAGCCGCGGGTGCAGAAGGTCCTGAGCGGGGTCGAGAGCCTGGCGGTGCGCTACCTGGACCCCGAGGGCAACTGGCAGACCGACTGGCCGCCTGCGCAAAACGCCCAGGACGGCGACGATGACGAGCTCAGCCGCCTGCCCCAGGCGGTGGAGCTGACCCTGGAGCACAAGCGCTATGGCAAGCTGGTCCGCCTGCTACGCCTGCCCGATGGTCCCGCCGAGCAGGTGCCGGGGCAGGACGGGGTCATTCCGCCAGAGGGTGGCGACTCGACGCAGCCGCCGTCCGAGTCCGCGCAGGAGAACACGCCATGAAGCGCCGGCAACGGGGCGTGGCACTGATCACGGTGCTGCTGGTGGTGGCCATAGTCACTGTGGTCTGCGCCGGGCTGATCGCCCGCCAGCAGCTGGCGATCCGCGCCTCCTCCAACCAGATCCAGGCCCGTCAGGCCCTGCAGTACGCCCTGGGTGGCGAGGCCCTGGCCCAGGGCATTCTGGCCCGCGACCTGAAGGCGCCGGGCCGCGCGCCGGGGCCGGGGGTCGATCACCCGCAGGAGGCCTGGGCTCGACCGCTGCCGACCTTTCCCATCGAGCAGGGCGAAATCACGGTGCGCATCGAGGACCTGTCGGGACGCTTCAATCTCAACAGCCTGGTGCAGGCGCGCCCGGGCGTTCAGCAGGGCGAGGGCGGCGATCCTCAGGGGGCCGCGGGCGGAGAGGTGAACTCCGCTGCGCTGCGGCAGTTCCGGCGCCTGCTGGTGAACCTGGGCATCGAGCAGCCGGCCTATGCCAATCGCCTGGTCGACTGGCTGGACAACCGACCGGAGCGCTACCAGGACAGCGGCGCCGAAGACAATGAATACCTGCTGGCGGAACCGGCCTATCGGGCCGGCAATCGACGTATCGAGGATATCTCCGAGCTGCGCCTGTTGCTCGGCATGACGGACGAGGACTACCGGCGCCTGCTGCCCCATGTCAGCGCCTTGCCCAGCGATGCGGCCCTCAACGTCAACACGGCCAGCGCCATGGTGCTGGCCAGCCTGCGCGACAACCTGACCCCGGGTGCCGCCCAGGCCCTGGTGCAGGGCCGTCCGGCCGAGGGTTACCGCACGCTGGACGAATTTACCCAGATACTCGATAACCTGGCGCCGCCAGGAGCGGGCGCGAGCGAGAACGAGCCAGTCGACCCGAACGCCTCGGGCGAGTTCGATCCCGGCAATCCCCAGGGCGAGGGCGCTTCTCGGGGACAGGCGCGCCTGGCGCTCAATAGCCAGTATTTTCAAGTGATCGCCGAGGTCCGCGTGGCGGATCGTCGGCAGGTCATGGTCAGCACTTTGCAACGTGAAGCCGCCAATGCCTCGGGTGGCGCGGGCAACGTGCGGGTCTTGCAGCGCAACTTTGGCCTGTCGGTGCAGCTGACACCGGCGGCCGCTCGAAAAGGATCATGATGATGGATTGCCTGTTTCTGCCGCCCGGCCATGGTGCCGAGCTCCCTGCCGACCTGGCGTTCCATTGGTTGCCCGGGGAGGGCGCCGGCGAGTGGCGCCTGCTGGCCGAGTGCGTGGAGGCCAGCCAGGGGCGGCCGGTGGCCCTGGTCCTGCCGGCCGAGGTGTGCAGCGCATTCGCCGTCAGCCTGCCGACCCAGAAGGTCCGCTGGTTGCGCCAGGCGCTGCCCTATGCGGTGGAGGAGTTGCTAGCCGAGGATGTCGAGCAGTTGCACCTGGCCCTGGGCGAGCGCCTGGCGGATGGCCGTTACCGGGTCATCGCCCTGCGCCGGACCCTGCTGGCGGCCTGGCTGCAGCAACTGGAGGCCGCCGGTCTGCAGGTGGCCAGCATCCATGTGGATGCCGACCTGCTGCCGCGCCAGGACAACCAGTTGCTGCTGCTGGAGGGGCGGGCCCTGCTCGGGGGCGCGGGCGAGGCGCGCCTGGCCTTCCCGGCCGAATCCTGGCCCGGCCTGCTGGGCCACTTTCCGACCCCGCTGCAGGTGTATGGCCAGGCGTCGGAGGCACCCGCGGGCATCGATTCTT
>DATDTH010000120.1:0-5846 GCA_035290985.1 Pseudomonas sp.
CGCCACCTCGGCGGCCGGGGAAAGCGCCGACAGACCGGTCAGCACGGCAAATAGCAGGGAAGACAAATAGGCTTTGTTCATGATTGACGCTCCTTGTCATGGGGCCGTACCGGCGGCACTGCCTTGGCCCTGAACCCCAAAATTAGCCCCTGGGCATCGCTTGTCAACCCCATCACCCCGATGGTCCGAGGTGCGCACAGCGCACCCTACAAGAGCGCTCGCATGGCCATGCGCCCATACAGAGCGCAGGAAGAAGCCCCGCGCCAGCCAGGCCGCACGAACAGGAACAGAAACCAGAAAAAGACCGGCGGGCGCGCTCAAGCCTGGGAGCGACCGCCCTCCAGAGCCGCGCGACAATGCGCCAGTTCCTTGCGCACGGCGCTCAGGCGCGCCTTGTAGCGCACCGCCAACACCTGCCCCAGCAGGACACCGATCAGGCCACCAGCGGCAAACGCCAACACCACAAAAAAAGACAGGGGCAGTTCAGGGGTTCTCCAGCCGATAAAGCTGAGGACCACCGCCGCCTGATTTTCCAGAAAAAAAGTCACGGTCACCAGGGCCAGCAACAGGGCCGATGACAGCAACGCCATTCGTTTGAACCAGAGCATCCAACCATCCTCCATTCAGGCCCGTGCGCGCCAACCGATGCCGAACATCACTCGTCCTCGTTGACCCGGTCGCGCAACTCCTTGCCGGGCTTGAAATGCGGCACGAACTTGCCATCCAGGCGCACCGACTGCCCAGTCTTCGGGTTGCGGCCAACGCGCGGGGCGCGGTAGTGCAACGAAAAACTGCCGAAGCCACGTATCTCGATCCGATCGCCCGTCGCCAGCGCCTGAGCCATTTGCTCGAGCATGGTCTTGATGGCCAACTCCACGTCCCTGGACGAGAGCAACCCCTGGTGGGTGACGATACGGTCGATCAACTCCGACTTGGTCATAAGTTTTCCCTTCTTTTTCAAGCGGCTAGATCAGCTATGAGAAGGTTTTAGCATGACCGCCCGGCTTTGAACAGCCCAAAACCCCCACAATCTCCCAGTCCGAAAAACAAAAGAAAAATAAAAGAAAATAAAAAAAGCGACCGAAGTCGCCCCTTTTTAATGGAGCGTCAGAACCTAGGCTGGGTAGAGCCGGCCTTTCCTGGCGAAACCCAGCACCGAGCCTCGAAGACCCATATTGCCGCTACCGCTCGCAGGGTATAGCCGCATCCAACCCAACCCCCACCCCATCCACGAACGCAAACGCAAACGCCCATACGAACCCGGGCACCGCTAAAAACAAAAAAGGGCGACCGAAGTCGCCCTTTTTTTCAATGGAGAGTCAGAACTTAGTTCTGGTTTTCCATTTGTGCACGAATCAGATCACCAATGGTGGTCGGACCGGCGCTCTCAGGTTCCTGCTTGCGCATTTCCTTGATCGCTTCTTTCTCTTCTTCTACGTCTTTCGATTTGATCGACAGGCTGATCACGCGGCTCTTGCGATCCACGCTGATGATCTTGGCTTCGATCTCTTCGCCTTCTTTCAGCACGTTGCGCGCGTCTTCAACGCGGTCACGGCTGATTTCGGAAGCCTTGAGTACGGCTTCGATGCCTTCGGCCAGGGTGATTACAGCGCCCTTGGCGTCAACTTCCTTGACGATGCCGCGCACGATGGTGCCTTTATCGCTGGTCGCCACGTAGTTGGAGAACGGATCGTCTTCCAGCTGCTTGATACCCAGGGAGATGCGCTCGCGCTCCGGATCGACCGAGAGGATGACCGTGTCCAGCTCGTCGCCCTTCTTGAAGCGGCGAACGGCTTCTTCGCCCACTTCGTTCCAGGAGATGTCGGACAGGTGAACCAGGCCGTCGATGCCGCCGTCCAGACCAATGAAGATACCGAAATCGGTGATCGACTTGATGGTGCCGGAGATCTTGTCACCCTTGTTGAACTGACCCGAGAAATCTTCCCACGGGTTGGTTTTGCACTGCTTGATACCCAGGGAGATACGACGACGCTCTTCGTCGATGTCCAGAACCATGACTTCCACTTCGTCGCCAACCTGAACGACTTTCGACGGGTGGATGTTCTTGTTGGTCCAGTCCATTTCGGACACGTGCACCAGGCCTTCCACGCCTTCTTCCAGCTCTGCGAAGCAGCCGTAGTCGGTCAGGTTGGTCACACGCGCGGTTACGCGGGTGCTTTCCGGGTAGCGAGCCTTGATAGCGACCCATGGATCTTCGCCCAGCTGCTTCAGGCCCAGGGAGACGCGGTTGCGCTCGCGGTCGTACTTGAGGATCTTGACATCGATCTCATCGCCAACATTGACGATTTCCGACGGATGCTTGATGCGCTTCCAAGCCATGTCGGTGATGTGCAACAGGCCATCGACGCCACCCAGATCGACGAATGCGCCGTAATCCGTGAGGTTCTTGACGATACCCTTGACTTGCTGGCCTTCCTGCAGGGACTCGAGCAACGCTTCGCGCTCGGCACTGTTTTCGGCTTCCAGCACGCTGCGACGGGAAACGACAACGTTGTTGCGTTTCTGGTCGAGCTTGATGACCTTGAATTCGAGCTCTTTGCCTTCCAGGTGCGTGGTGTCGCGCACTGGACGGACGTCAACCAAGGAACCTGGCAGGAACGCACGGATGCCGTTAACGTCGACAGTGAAGCCGCCTTTAACCTTACCGTTGATAACGCCCTTAACCACTTCTTCAGCTGCGAAAGCCGCTTCCAGAACGATCCAGCACTCGGCACGCTTGGCTTTTTCGCGGGACAGCTTGGTTTCACCAAAGCCATCTTCAACCGCGTCCAGCGCAACGTGAACTTCGTCACCGACCTTGATGGTCAGCTCGCCAGCGTCGTTGTAGAACTGCTCGAGCTGGATGACGCCTTCAGACTTCAGACCGGCGTGGACAGTAACCCAGTCACCGTCGATATCGACCACGATACCGGTGATGATGGCGCCCGGCTGCATGTCGAGGGTCTTTAGGCTTTCTTCAAAAAGTTCTGCAAAGCTTTCGCTCATGTTGATTCCTGAATTGATCAAGGACGAAAAATCCGCCCATCTGCCACATTCCAGACAATGTGGGTTTCGTTCATATAAAAGAAAGCCTGCGGATCTAAGACTGGTCTCCCGCACGCTTCCTTGGTCATCCGGCCAGATCGCGCAGGGCGACTTCGCTCAGAATGTGTTCCAGCACCTGCTCGATCGAAAGTACCGTGGAATCCAGCTCGAGGGCGTCAACCGCCGCTTTGAGCGGTGCAACCGCTCGCTGGGTGTCGCGCTCGTCGCGCGCACGGATCTCGTCTAGCAGACTCGCAAGATTAACATCATCTCCCTTGGCCTTCAACTGCAAGAAGCGCCGACGGGCACGCTCCTCGGCGCTGGCGGTCAGGAAGATTTTCAGGGGGGCGTCGGGGAACACCACCGTGCCCATGTCGCGCCCATCGGCCACCAGCCCCGGCGCCTCGCGGAAGGCCCGCTGGCGCTGCAGCAAGGCCGAGCGCACCGCCGGCAAGGCGGCGACCTGGGAGGCATCGGCGCCGATCCGCTCGTTGCGGATCGCTTCGGTGACCTCCTCACCCTCGAGTATGATCCGCGCGCCCTGGCTCGCGGTCGCGGCGATAAATTGCACGTCCAGGTGGGCGGCCAGCAGCTTCAGTGCCGCCTCGTTATCCAGGGCGACCCCGTGGTTGCGGGCGGCGAAGGCCAGCAGCCGATAGAGGGCGCCGGAATCCAGCAGGCGCCAGCCGAGCTTCTCCGCCAGCAGGCCGGCGATGGTGCCCTTGCCGGAACCGCTCGGCCCGTCGATGGTGATCACCGCTGCCAGGCTGCTCATGAGCGACCCTCTTCGCTCACGCGGATGCCGACCTGGGCCGCCAGGCCGAGGAAGTTCGGGAAGGAGGTGGCAACGTTGGCGCAGTCATGGATGCGAATGGGCGCGGTCGCACGCAACGAAGCAACACTGAAGGACATGGCGATGCGGTGGTCGCCATGACTGTAGACCTCGCCGCCGCCGAGCACGCCGCCGTCGATGATGATGCCATCGGGGGTCGGCTCGACCTTCGCGCCCAGGGCCAGCAAGCCATCGGCCATGACCTGGATCCGGTCGGATTCCTTGACCCGCAGCTCTTCGGCGCCGCGCAGCACGGTGCGACCCTCGGCGCAGCAGGCGGCAACGAACAGCACCGGGAACTCGTCGATGGCCAGCGGCACCAGGTGCTCGGGAATCTCGATGCCCTTGAGACGGGCCGAACGCACGCGCAGATCGGCCACCGGTTCGCCGCCGACTTCACGCTGGTTTTCCAGCTGGATATCGGCGCCCATCAGCTTGAGGATATCGATTACCCCGGTGCGGGTCGGGTTGATCCCGACGTGCTCGAGCAGCAGTTCCGAATCCGGCGCGATGCTCCCGGCCACCAGGAAGAAGGCGGCCGAGGAGATATCCGCCGGCACCTCGATATGGGTCGCCGTCAGGCCATGGCCCGACTCCAGGCTGGCCGTGCTGCCCTCGACCGTCACCGGGTAACCGAAACCGCGCAGCATGCGCTCGGTGTGGTCGCGGGTCGGTGCCGGCTCGGTGACCGCGGTGCTGCCGGCCGCATAGAGGCCGGCCAGCAGCAGGCAGGACTTGACCTGGGCACTGGCCATCGGCATCTCGTAGCGCAGGCCGGTCAGGCGCTGGCCGCCACGAATGGTCATGGGCGGACGGCCCTCGGCCGCGGTCTCGATCACCGCGCCCATCTCCCGCAGCGGCTTGGCCACCCGATTCATTGGCCGCTTGGACAGCGAGGCATCGCCGGTCAGGGTGGTGTCGAACGGCTGCGCCGCCAGCAAGCCGGAGAGCAGGCGCATGGAGGTACCGGAGTTACCCAGGTAGATCGGCCCGGGCGGCGCCTTCAGGCCATGCAGGCCGACCCCGTGAATGGTCACGCGACCATGGTGCGGGCCCTCGATGACCACGCCCATGTCGCGGAAGGCCTGCAGCGTGGCCAGGGCGTCCTCGCCCTCGAGAAAGCCTTCCACCTCGGTCGTGCCCTCGGCCAGGGAGCCGAGCATGATCGAGCGGTGGGAAATGGATTTGTCGCCCGGGACACGGATGCGCCCGGACAGGCTGCCGCCCGGCTGGGCGATGAAGATCAGATCAGTCGATTGCATGGCGTCCACATAGGCCCGACGGGCCAGAATTTTGCTGAAATGTTCGCGGGCCACCCGGGCGCGGGTAAAGACGCCCAACAGTTGATGCCCGTCCCCCGCGTCGACCGCGTCCCGCAGGGCGTCGAGGTCGTCGCGAAATGCGTCGAGAATGCGCAGCACCGCCTCGCGATTGGCGAGGAAGATGTCGTGCCACATCACCGGGTCGCTGCCGGCGATCCGGGTAAAGTCCCGGAAACCGCCAGCGGCATAGCGGAAGATTTCCAGGTTTTCGCTGCGCTTGGCCAGCGAGTCGACCAGGCCGAAGGCCAGCAAGTGCGGCAGATGGCTGGTGGCGGCCAGCACCTCATCGTGGTGCTCGACCTCCATATGCTCGACATCGGCCCCCAGGGCACGCCAGAGGCAATCGACCAGGGCCAAGGCGGCGCCATCGGTTTGCGCCAGGGGTGTCAGGATGACCTTGTGCCGGCGGAAGAGTTGCCCATTGGAGGCCTCGACCCCGCTTTCCTCGGAACCGGCAATTGGATGGCCGGGCACGAAGCGCGGCGGCATCCCGCCAAAGGCCCGTTGCGCCGCGCGCACCACATTGCCCTTGGCGCTGCCGACATCGGTCAACACCGCCTCGCCCAGGTCGAGTTCGGCCAGTTCCAGCAGCAGTTTTTCCATGGCCAGGATGGGCACCGCCAACTGGATCAGGGTCGCCCCGCGGC
>DATDTH010000121.1:0-2210 GCA_035290985.1 Pseudomonas sp.
CATGGAGAACTTCACCAAGACCGCCGCCGTCGAGTGGGGCCATGCCGGTGTGCGGGTCAACGCCGTGGCGCCCGGTTGGGTAGCCTCCAGCGGCATGGACACCTACGAAGGGGCGTTCAAGGCAGTGATTCCCACCCTGCGCGAGCATGTGCCCTTGAAACGCATCGGCACCGAGTCGGAAGTCTCGGCCGCCATCGTCTACCTGCTGTCGCCGGGTGCCGCCTTTATCAGCGGCAACACCATCCGCATCGACGGCGCCGCCAGCCAGGGCAGCCGCGCCTTCCCGCTGTTCAAGGCCAAGCCGGTGCAAAGCCCGTCCTACAACGGCTTCCACCGGGCCTACCTGCCCGACGTGCTGAAAGAACAGGGAGAGTGATGCGATGCCGGTGATCCAATCCGAGCTCGATGTCCATGGCGACGGTTTCGCCCAGAACCGCGCGGCCATGCTGGCCACCCTCGCCGCCTTTCGCGAGGTCGAACAGAAGGTCCTGGACAAGGCCTGGGAGGCCAAGGCCAAGTTCGACAAGCGCGGCCAGTTGCTGCCCCGCGAACGCCTGAGCCTGCTGCTCGACCCGGGCGCGCCCTTTCTCGAACTGGCCTCCCTGGCCGGCTACAAGCTGCACGACGACAAGGACGGCACCCAGGCGGGCGGCGGCCTGATCGCCGGTATCGGCTACATCCAGGGCGTGCGTTGCCTGGTGGTCGCCAACAACAGTGCGATCAAGGGCGGCACCATCTCGCCCAGCGGCCTGAAAAAGTCCCTGCGCCTGCAGCAGATCGCCTTCGAGAACAAACTGCCGGTAGTGACCCTGGCGGAAAGCGGCGGCGCCAACCTCAACTACGCCGCGGACATCTTCGTCGAAGGTGCGCGCGGTTTCGCCAACCAGGCGCGCATGTCGGCCATGGGCCTGCCGCAGATCACCGTGGTGCATGGTTCCAGTACCGCTGGCGGGGCTTACCAGCCGGGTCTGTCGGACTATGTGGTGGTGGTGCGCGGCAAGGCCAAGCTGTTTCTCGCCGGCCCGCCGTTGCTCAAGGCCGCCACAGGCGAGGTGGCCAGCGATGAGGAACTGGGCGGCGCCGAAATGCACGCCCAGGTCGCCGGCACCGCCGAATACCTGGCGGAAAACGACGCCGACGGCCTGCGCATCGCCCGGGAGATAGTCGGGATGCTGCCCTGGAACGCGCAACTGCCGGCCCGTGGGAAAAAGCCCTACCGCGAACCCCTGTACGCCGCCGAAGAGCTGCTCGGCATAGTGCCCGGCGACCCCAAGAAACCCTACGACGTGCGCGAAATCATCGCCCGCATCGCCGACGGCTCGCAGTTTCTCGAGTTCAAGGCCGAATACGACAACCAGACCCTCTGCGGTCACCTGGCCATCGAAGGCCAGCCCTGCGGCTTTATCGGCAACAACGGCCCCATTACCCCCAAGGGGGCGACCAAGGCCGCGCAGTTCATCCAGCTCTGTGACCAGAGCAACACGCCTATCCTGTTCTTCCATAACACCACCGGCTTTATGGTGGGAACGGAATCGGAGCAGAACGGCGTGATCAAGCACGGCTCGAAGCTGATCCAGGCCGTGGCCAACTGCCGGGTGCCCAAGCTGACCATAGTGGTCGGCGGCTCCTACGGCGCCGGCAACTACGCCATGTGCGGTAGAGGGCTTGATCCGCGCTTTATCTTCGCCTGGCCCAACAGCAAGACCGCCGTGATGGGCGGCGCCCAAGCCGGCAAGGTGCTGCGCATCGTCACCGAGGACAAGCACCTGAAGATGGGCCAAACGGCCGATCCGAAGATGCTCGACATGCTGGAAACCGTCACCGCGCAGAAACTCGACAGCCAGTCGACAGCCCTGTACGGCACCGCCAGCCTGTGGGACGACGGCCTGATCGACCCACGCGACACGCGCAAGCTGCTGGGCTTCTTGCTCGACATCTGCGCCGAGGCGGCCGTGCGGCCGCTCAACTCCAATACCTTCGGCGTCGCTCGCCTGTAACCCTTCGGAGCATAAAAATGATCTTCACCCAAGAACACGAAGAACTGCGTCGCACGGTCCGTAACTTTGTCGACAAGGAAATCAACCCGCACGTCGACGAGTGGGAAAAGGCCGGCAAATTCCCCATCCACGAAATCTTCAAGATGGCCGACGACCTGGGCCTGCTGGGCATTTCCAAGCCGGAGAAATTCGGCGGCATGGGCCTGGACTACA
>DATDTH010000122.1:0-16267 GCA_035290985.1 Pseudomonas sp.
GCAGCACGCCAGGGGTCAGCTCGGCGAGTTGTTCGACCAGGGCGTATTCGGGGCTGACCTGCTCCGGGTGCCAGACCAGGTGGTGGGCCTCATCGACCACCAGCAGGTCCCAGCCGGCGGCGAATAGCGCGTCCTGCGCCCGGTCGTCGTCGCACAGCCATTCCAGGGCGACCAGGGCCAGCTGGCTGTCCTCGAAGGGGTTGCTGGCATCGCTTTCGATAAAGCGCTCGGCATCGAACAGGGCGACTTCCAGGTTGAAGCGCCGGCGCATTTCCACCAGCCATTGGTGCTGGAGGTTTTCCGGCACCAGGATCAGCACCCGGTTGGCGCGGCCGGACAGCAGCTGGCGATGGATCACCAGGCCGGCTTCGATGGTCTTGCCCAAGCCCACTTCGTCGGCCAGCAAGACCCGCGGGGCGATGCGGTCGGCCACTTCGCGGGCGATATGCAGCTGGTGCGGGATCGGCTGGGCGCGGGCGCCGCCCAGGCCCCAGAGCGGGGACTGGAGCAGACGGCTGCTGTGTTCCAGGGTGTGGTAGCGCAGGGCGAACCAGGGCAGCGGGTCGATCTGGCCGGCGAACAGGCGGTCGCTGGCCAGGCGGAACTGGATGAAGTTCGACAGCTGGGTTTCCGGCAGGGTCACGGTCTGGTGCTGGGCATCCAGGCCGTGATAGATCAACAGGCCGTCGACATCGTCGACTTGCTGGACCGTGAGCTTCCAGCCTTCGAAATGGGTGATCTCGTCGCCCGGCGAGAAGCGCACCCGGGTCAGCGGGGCGTTGCGCGTGGCGTATTGGCGGGTTTCGCCGGTGGCCGGGTAGAGCATGGTGAGCATGCGTCCGTCCTGTACCAGAACGGTTCCCAAGCCCAACTCCGCTTCGCTGTCACTGATCCAGCGTTGCCCCGGTTCGTACTGCGCCATGCCTGTCTCCCGCGGTGAAAAAGCCGACTATGGTAACGGAACCCGGCGGCCAGGCCAAAGGTGCGATGACAGTTGTCGACTGAATCTGTAAACCGAATCTATTAAAAATGTAGGAAAGTGTAGGAAAGTGTAGCGAGCCAGTCCCCGGACGCGCGGCTATTCTGCCCGCGACGGCGTTAATCGATGACCGGCGCTCAAGTCGGAAGCGGGGATGGCCGACAGTCTGATCAAGGGAGGACCAGAACCCATGCTACCGCCTATTCCCCACAGCCTGGCGCCAGTGACCGTGCAGCAGGATGTGATCAAGCCCAGGCCGGATATTCCGCCTGTGACGCCGCCGCAGCAGAGTTCCAACGAGAGTGCCGTGAGCCTGGACAAGCGCCATCCCCAGGACGCGGTGGAACTGTGGCGCGACGAACAGCGGCGGCGGCAGCGCCGGCGTGGCTACAGTGCCGAAGAACTGGCCGAGGGCGACGTGGACAAGGGCGACGAGGCCCTGTTCGATGAGTTGCCGCGGCAAGGGCTGTGGGTGGATGTGGAAGTCTAACCCATGTGTTCAATTCGTTTTCGTTCGGGAGCCCTGTGTGAACCTGTTTGCCGAGTGTCCCCTGGACCTGCCGAATGCCGATCTGCGCTTCATGCCCGGCTGGCTGGACGTCGCCACGGCGGATGACTGGTTCGCCCGCCTGCTGGCTGAAACCCCTTGGCAACAGCCGTCCGTGTTCCTGCATGGACGGCACTACCCGGTGCCACGGCTGCTGGCCTGGTACGGGGCTGTGCCCTACGGCTATTCCGGCCTGACCCATGCTCCCCTGGCCTGGACCCCCTTGTTGGCCGAGATCCGCGGGCGGGTGGAAGGCGCCGTCGGCCAGGCCTTGAACGGTGTGTTACTGAACCATTACCGGGATGGCCAGGACTCCATGGGTTGGCACAGCGACGACGAGGGTGTGTTGGGGCGCGATCCGCTGATCGCCTCGCTCAACCTTGGCGAGACCCGGCGCTTCGACCTGCGGCGCAAGGGCCGGACGCGGATCCAGCACTCCCTGGAGCTGGGCCATGGATCTCTGCTGGTCATGGCCGGTGCGACGCAGCATCATTGGCAGCATCAGGTGGCGAAAACGCGCAAAAGCGCCGCGCCGCGCCTGAACCTGACCTTCCGTTTTTTGCGCGGTGAGCATCATGAGTGACGACGACAAGCTGATCGATTTCGCCGCCGAGCGCGACAAGCGCATCCACGACCTCAAGGAAAAGCGCCTGAACCAGGTGCGCCAGGCGTTCGAGCAGGCCTTGCCGTTGGCCAAGCCGGCGAAGAAAACCAAGGGCAAGAAGCCGAAAAAATCCTGAGCGGCGCCTATGGCCCAGAGGCACTCCGCACTGCTAGCCCCTCTCCCATAAATGGGCGAGGGGAGCTAAGCCGCTACAACATCATGCCGATCCCGTAGGGTGCGCCGTGCGCACCGGCTTTTTACGCGCCGCCAAGACAAAGCCCTGGCCGCGGAGCCTCGATTATTTGATCTGGATCAGGCAATCGAGCGCCTGCGGCGCTCTTCCCGGCAGATATTGACCCCGGTCAATTCTCCGCTTCCTCGCACTGGCTACCTTGAGGTCATTCCACACCGGATCAGCGCAAGGAGGTTGGCATGTTCGTCGATACCGTAGTACTCGCCGGGGTAGGCACCGTCTTCTTGATGTGCGCCTTCTTCGCCGGTTTTGGTTACTTCATCTGGAAGGATTCGCACAAACGCAAGTAAGGCGAATTCTCGACACGCGCACGCAAGGCACTTCGGGCAACTTCGGTTGCCCTTTTTTTCGTTTGGATTTGCGGCCCGGTGCCCCGGCGATCGGCTCGCGCAACCGAGCTTCGCTTGGCGGGTTACGCCGCGCGGTGACTGCGGCGGGGTTTGCCAGGCGGGCTTTCTGCGCGGCTAACACCACCCTACCCGATGGTGATGGGTGGCAGTTCGGTCAGTTCGACGGTCTGGGGTTTGCGCGGGGCGAGGATTTCCGCTTCGCCGTCCACCACCAGCTCGTCGCGCTGGTTGAACACCCGGGTGGCGACCCGTACGCGGAACTTCGGCAGCTTTTCCAGGATTTCCAGGCGCACGGTCAGGGTGTCGCCGAGTTTCACCGGCAGGGTGAAGCGCATGGTCTGGCCGATATAGATGGTACCGGGGCCGGGCAGCTCGCAGGCCACCGCGGCACTGATCAGGGCGCCGCTGAACATGCCGTGGGCGATGCGCTCCTTGAACATGGTCCCCGCGGCATATTGCGCATCCAGGTGCACCGGGTTGTGGTCGCCGGAGACGGCGGCGAACAGCTGGATATCCCGCTCTTCCACGGTCTTGCTGTAGCTGGCGGTCTGGCCGACCACGAGGTCGTCGTAGGGGGTGTTGGTGCTCTGGGTCATGGGGCTTCCTTGAGGGGAGTGGGGCTGCGGCGGCTGAGGGTCAGGGCCTTCTCCAGCCAGTGGATCAGGTCGGTGGTTACCTCGTCGCGGTTGCTCTCGTTGAGCAGTTCGTGACGAGCGCCCGGGTAAATGTGCAGGTCGACGCTCGGATTGCCGCCCAGGCGCAGGGCCTGGGCCAGGTCTGCAAGACGCTTGCCGTCGCTGACCGGGTCACAGGCACCGCCTATTACCAGCAGCGGCAGGGCCGCGTCGATCTGCGCCAGCCGCTCGGGTGGGGTGATCTGCTGCAGGCCATCAAGCAGGTCGACCCACAGCTGGTTGGTGCAGCGGAAGCCGCATAGCGGATCCTGGATGTATTTGTCCACTTCGGTCGGGTCGCGGCTCAGCCAGTCGAACGCGGTGCGCGTGGGCTTGAACGCCTTGTTGAACGAGCCGAAGGAGAGGAAGTTGAGCAGGGCGCTGCGCCCGGTTGGGCCTTGGCGCCAGCGCTCGAAACGGGCGAGGGCCGCGGCGATCCGGTAGAGCGGCAGCGGCTGGTAGTTCGAGCCCGAGAGGATGGCGCCCTGCAGGCTGCAGCTGTGCTGCATCAGGTAGGCCTGGCCGATATAACTGCCCAGGCTGTGGGCGAACAGGAAGATCGGCGCGTCGGGATGCTGCTGGCGAATATGGTGATTGAGGCTGGCCAGGTCGCTGACCACCCTGTGCCAGCCGTTCTGGTCGGCGAAGTGGCCCAGCACGCCCCGTTGCGCCGTGCGGCCATGGCCACGCTGGTCATGGGCATAGACGGCGTAGCCGGCGGCGACCAGGGCTGCGGCGAGCCGGGCATAGCGGCCACCGTGCTCGGCCATGCCATGGGCGATCATGACCACGGCCTTGGGCGGCTGTTCGGGGAACCAGTGATTGACGTACAGGGCGGCGTCGTCGCTGGCGGTCAGCCAAAAAGCATCGTGGCGCATGGCGGGTCCTTGTGCAGAGGCTCTATCGGCTTGTCGTTCTTCGCGGCCAAACGGCCAGGCTGGACCGGCAGGGACCTGTTGCGCAGCGGCCGAGCCCTTGGGCTGCGCAGCATTGTAGAGCCAGGGCCGAGGCTTTTCCCAGTGCAATGGCGTGATCAGAGATTCACATAGGTAATGACGGGGCCCCGAGTATTTGCCTGGCGGCCCAGAGCTGCTAAGTTCCCGTCAGCCCCGCACAAGCGGGCCAGACCTTTTCAGGGCTAGGGGACAATAACAATGCAACCTGATTTCTGGAGCGACAAGCGCCCGGCCGGCGTGCCCAATACCGTGGACCTGGGTGTCTACAAGTCGGTGATCGAGGTGTTCGAACGCTCCTGCAAGAAATATGCGGACCGTCCGGCCTTCAGTAATATGGGCGTGACCCTCAGTTATGCCGAGCTGGACCGGTATTCGGCGGCCGTCGCCGGCTACCTGCAAAAGCACACTGACCTCAAGCCCGGCGACCGCATCGCCGTGCAGATGCCGAATATCCTGCAGTACCCCATCGCCGTGTTCGGTGCCCTGCGCGCCGGGCTGATCGTGGTCAACACCAATCCGCTCTACACCGCCCGCGAGATGCGCCATCAGTTCAAGGACGCCGCCGTGCGCGGCCTGATCTACCTGAACATGTTCGGCAAGCTGGTGCAGGACGTGCTGCCGGACACCGAGATCGAGGTGCTGATCGAGGCCCGCATGGGTGATCTGTTGCCGAGCCTGAAGGGCTGGCTGGTCAACGCCGCGGTCAAGCATGTCAAGAAGATGATCCCCGATTACCACCTGCCCCAGGCGGTGTCCTTCAAGCAGGTGCTCAAGCAGGGCGACGGCCACAGTCTCAAGCCGGTCAAGGTCGGACTCGACGACATTGCCGTGCTGCAGTACACCGGCGGCACCACGGGCGTGGCCAAGGGCGCGATGCTGACCCATGGCAACCTGGTGGCCAACATGCAGCAGGTCGATGCTTGCATGAAACAGCAGCAGGCCGACGGCCAGCCGTTGATGAAGGAGGGCCAGGAAATCATGATCGCGCCCCTGCCGCTCTACCATATCTATGCGTTCACCGCGAACTGCATGTGCATGATGGTCAACGGCAACCACAATATCCTGATCAGCAACCCGCGGGACATCTCCGGCTTCATCAAGGAGCTGGGCAAGTGGCGGTTTTCCGCGCTGCTGGGGCTCAACACCCTGTTCGTCGCCCTGATGGATCACCCGGACTTCAAGAACCTGGATTTCTCCAACCTCAAGGTCACCAACTCCGGCGGCACCGCCCTGGTCAAGGCCACGGCCGAACGCTGGCAGGGCCTGACCGGTTGTCCAGTGGTCGAAGGCTATGGTTTGACCGAAACTTCGCCGGTGGCCAGCACCAACCCCTACGGCAGCCAGGCGCGCCTGGGCACCGTGGGCATTCCGGTGCCCAATACCCTATTCAAGGTGATAGACGACGAAGGCGTTGAGCAGCCCCTGGGCGAGCGCGGTGAGCTGTGCATCCAGGGCCCGCAGGTGATGAAGGGCTACTGGCAACGGCCGGACGCCACCGCCGAAGTGCTGGACGCCGAGGGCTGGTTCAAGACCGGTGATGTCGCGGTGATCGACCCGGATGGTTTCGTGCGCATCGTCGACCGCAAGAAGGACCTGATCATAGTCTCGGGCTTCAACGTCTACCCCAACGAGATCGAGGATGTAGTCATGGCCCATCCCAAGGTGGCGAGTTGCGCGGTCATCGGCGTACCGGACGAGCGCTCCGGCGAGGCGGTCAAGCTGTTCATCGTTGCCCGCGAAGCCGGGGTCAGCGCCGAGGAGATCAAGGCCTATTGCAAGGAGAATTTCACCGGTTACAAGGTGCCCAAGCACATCGTCTTCCGCGATTCGTTGCCCATGACGCCGGTGGGCAAGATACTGCGGCGCGAGTTGCGCGATATCGCCTGAAGGCCCGCGCGGCCGAGGTCTCGGAGGCTGTGTTTTAAAAGTGACCGAAAACTGGGTTTTCGGTCTTTTTTATGACTGATTGGGCCATGTTTGGTGCTGGTCGCTCCGGGGCAAAGCTGCTACGCTCGGCCCCGCTTTTTTGTCTAGCCGTCGACAAATTAGCCCCATAAACACAAAAAACAACCGCCTGCGTGCGGTGACGATCAGCTGCCGCCTAGGAGTGGGCTTTCCATGACCGAAAATTTTTGGAAGGACAAGTACCCTGTCGGGATCTCGTCCGAGATCGATCCCGATCAGTACCCGAATATCCAGGCGGTACTGAAACAGTCCTGCCAACGCTTCGCCGACAAGCCGGCGTTCAGCAACATGGGCAAGACCCTCACCTACGGTGAGCTCTATACGCTGTCCGGTGCCTTCGCCGCCTACCTGCAACAGCACACCGACCTCAAGCCCGGCGACCGTATCGCCGTGCAACTGCCGAACGTGCTGCAGTACCCGGTCGTGGTCTTCGGCGCGCTGCGCGCCGGCCTGGTCATAGTCAACACCAACCCGCTCTACACCGCGCGGGAGATGGAGCACCAGTTCAACGACTCCGGCGCCAAGGCCCTGATCTGCCTGGCCAATATGGCGCACTTGGCCGAAGCGGTGCTGCCGCAGACCGGCATCAAGCACGTGGTCATCACCGAAGTCGGCGACATGCTGCCGCCGCTCAAGCGCCTGCTGGTCAACAGCGTGGTAAAGTATGTGAAGAAAATGGTGCCGGCCTATCACCTGCCGCGTGCCGTCAAGCTCAACGACGCCCTGGCCAAGGGCCGCGGCAAGCCGGTCAGCGAAGCGAACCCGGTCAATGGCGATATCGCCGTGCTGCAATACACCGGCGGCACCACGGGCGTGGCCAAGGGCGCGATGCTGACCCATCGCAACCTGATCGCCAATATGCTGCAGTGCAAGGAACTGATGGGCGCCAACCTCGATGAGGGCTGCGAGATCCTGATCGCGCCCTTGCCGCTCTACCACATCTACGCCTTCACCTTTCACTGCATGGCGATGATGCTGATCGGCAATCACAACGTGCTGATCACCAACCCGCGCGACCTGCCGGGCATGATCAAGGACCTGGCGAAGTACAAGTTCAGCGGTTTCGTCGGGCTCAACACCCTGTTCGTCGCCCTGTGCCACAACGAAGATTTCCGCAAGCTGGACTTCTCCGCGCTGAAGGCGACCCTCTCCGGTGGCATGGCCCTGCAACTGGCCGCCGCCGAGCGCTGGAAGGAAGTCACCGGCTGCCCCATCTGCGAAGGCTTCGGCATGACCGAAACCAGCCCGGTGGCCTCGGTCAACCCGATCCAGAATATCCAGATCGGTACCATCGGCATTCCGGTGCCCTCGACCCTGTGCAAGGTGATAGACGACGAGGGCAATGACCTGCCCATCGGCGCCATCGGCGAGCTGTGCGTCAAGGGTCCGCAGGTGATGAAGGGCTACTGGCAGCGCCAGGACGCCACCGATGAAGTGCTGGACGCCGAAGGCTGGTTGAAGACCGGCGATATCGCGGTGATCCAGGAAGACGGTTACATGCGCATCGTCGACCGCAAGAAGGACATGATTCTGGTCTCCGGCTTCAACGTTTACCCGAATGAGCTGGAAGACGTGCTGGCCACCTTGCCGGGCGTGCTGCAGTGCGCCGCGGTGGGCGTCCCGGACGAGAAATCCGGCGAGGCGATCAAGATCTTCGTGGTGGTCAAGCCCGGCGAGAGCCTGACCAAGGAACAGGTCATGGCCCATATGCGCGCCAATGTCACCGGCTACAAGGTGCCCAAGGCCGTGGAGTTCCGCGACAGCCTGCCGACCACCAACGTCGGCAAGATCTTGCGCCGCGAACTGCGTGACGAAGAGTTGAAGAAGCTCGGCAAGAAGTAAGCCTGCGCTTTGCGGCCAAGCCCCGCCGATGCGGGGCTTTTTCGTTGATGGTGTTGTGCAGGCGGTTTGTCGCTGAATTACGCTCCGAGACCACCAGGTGGTGGGCTGTCGCACACAACGCTTCGAGCCCACCCTACGTCCACGGGTTTGATCGTCATCCTAGGAGTACACCAAAGCGGGGCGTCATTCGTGTGCCGAGACCATCAGGTGCATAAATCTGCGACAATCCCGGCCTTTATTTTCTGATGGGTGCGCGTTCGCGTGCCCTACGGCTGCCCGATGACCGACCCGATTGCCGACACTGACCAACTGCTGAAGAACCTCGACCAGGCCATGCTGGTCGACCGCCAGCGCCTGCGCCGGCAATTGCATGAGTTGCGCAAGCAGGCCACGCCCGAGCCGGCCAAGCTGGCGGCCTGGGTCGAGCGGGTGCAGGCCTCCTGTGCCCAGGTGCTGGCACGGGGCGCGAGTGTGCCGGTGATTCGCTACGACGACCGCCTGCCGATCGCCGCCAAGCGCGACGAGATCAAGGCCGCCATCGCCCAGCATCAGGTGGTGATCATTGCCGGCGAGACCGGTTCGGGCAAGACCACCCAGTTGCCGAAGATCTGCCTGGAACTGGGCCGCGGCCAGCACGGCCTGATCGGCCACACCCAGCCCCGGCGGATCGCCGCGCGCAGCGTGGCGGCGCGGGTCGCCGAGGAGCTCGGCACGCCGCTGGGGAGCCTGGTCGGCTACCAGGTGCGCTTCGAGGACAAGAGCGACGCCAGCAGCCTGATCAAGCTGATGACCGACGGCATCCTGCTGGCCGAGACCCAGCACGACCGCTACCTGGAAAAGTACGACACCCTCATCGTCGACGAGGCCCACGAGCGCAGCCTGAACATCGACTTTCTGCTGGGCTTTCTCAAGACCCTGCTGACCCGCCGGCCGGACCTGAAGCTGATCATCACTTCGGCGACCATCGACCTGCAGCGCTTCTCCGAGCATTTTAACGACGCACCGATCATCGAAGTATCCGGCCGCACCTTCCCGGTGGAGACCTGGTACCGGCCGCTGACCAGCGAGCAGGACGAGGAGGGCAACCGGGTCGAGGACGACCTCTCGGTGGACCAGGCGATACTCGCCACCCTGGACGAGCTGGCGGCTTTCGAGCGCAGCGAGGGCAAGAGCCCAGGCGACGTGCTGGTGTTCCTGCCCGGCGAGCGGGAGATCCGCGACGCGGCGGAGATGCTGCGCCGCGCCCAGCTCAAGCACACCGAGATCCTGCCCCTGTACGCGCGGCTGTCGCCGGCCGAGCAGCAGCGGATCTTCCAGTCCCACCCGGGACGCAGGGTGGTCTTGGCGACCAACGTCGCCGAGACCTCGCTGACCGTGCCGGGCATCCGCTATGTGATCGACAGCGGCACGGCGCGCATCAGCCGCTACAGCTACCGCGCCAAGGTCCAGCGCCTGCCCATCGAGGCGGTGTCCCAGGCCAGCGCCAACCAGCGCAAGGGCCGTTGCGGCCGGGTCGAGCCGGGCCTGTGCGTGCGCCTGTACAGCGAAGAGGATTTCAATGGGCGGCCGGCCTTTACCGATCCGGAGATCTTGCGCACCAACCTGGCGGCGGTGATTCTGCAGATGCTGCACCTGCGCCTGGGGCAGATCGAGGACTTCCCCTTTATCGAGCCGCCGGACGGCAAGGCCATCAGCGACGGGTTCAACCTGCTGCAGGAGCTCTCGGCGGTCAACCGCGAGAACCAGCTGACCCCCATGGGCCGCCAGCTGGCGCGCCTGCCGGTGGATCCGCGCCTGGGCCGCATGCTGCTGGAGGCGGCCAAGCAGGGCAGCCTGCAGGAGATGCTGATAGTCGCCAGCGCGCTGTCGGTGCAGGACGTGCGCGAGCGGCCGCCGGAACGCCAGCAGGCGGCCGACCAGGCCCATGCCCAGTGGAAGGACGGCGACACCGACTTCGCCGCCCTGGTCAATCTCTGGCGCGGTTTCGAGGAGCAGCGCCTGGCCCTGGGCGCCAACCCGCTGCGCAGCTGGTGCCGCAAGAACTTCCTGAATTACCTGCGCCTGCGCGAGTGGCGCGACTCCCACCGCCAACTGAGCCTGATCTGCCGCGAGCTGCAGCTGACGGTCAATACCGAGCCGGCGGATTTCCCCAGGCTGCACAAGGCGATCCTCAGCGGCCTGCTCAGCCAGATCGGCCAGAAGACCGAGGACGGCGACTACCTGGGCGCGCGCCAGCGGCGCTTCTGGATCCATCCGTCTTCCGGGCTGGGCAAGAAACGCCCGCAGTGGCTGATGGCCGCCGAGCTGGTGGAGACCACCAAGCTCTATGCCCGCCAGGTGGCCAAGATCGAACCCGACTGGATCGAGCCCCTGGCCGGGCACCTGATCAAGAAGAACCACTTCGAGCCGCACTGGGAGAAGAAGCGCGGCCAGGTGGTGGCCTTCGAACAGGTCACCCTCTACGGCCTGATCGTGATCGGCCGCCGGCCGGTACACTACGGGCCCATCGACCCCGCCTTGTCCCGCGAGCTGTTTATCCGCGAGGGCCTGGTACGCGGCGAGATCCAGTCGCGGGCCAAGTGCCTGAGCGCCAACGCCCAACTGCTGGAACAGCTCGACGAGCTGGAAGCCAAGGCCCGGCGGCGCGATATCCTGGCCGACGAGGAGACCCTGTACGCCTTCTACGAGGCGCGGGTGCCGGAGGAGATTCACCAGACCGCCACCTTCGACAGCTGGTACCGCATCGAGAGCCAGAAGAACCCGCAGCTGCTGGTGATGCGCGAGGAGGACGTGCTGGCCCGCGATGCCCAGGAGGTCACCGCCCAGCAGTACCCCGATACCCTGCAGCTGGGTGAGTTGACCCTGCCGCTGAGCTACCACTTCGAGCCCAACCACCCGCGCGATGGCGTGACCCTTCGGGTGCCGGCGCCGCTCTTGCCGCAATTGCAGGCCGAGCGCCTGCAGTGGCTGGTGCCGGGCCTGCTTGAACCCAAGTGCATCGCCCTGGTGCGCAACCTGCCCAAGGCCCTGCGCAAGAACTTCGTGCCGGTGCCGGACTTTATCAAGGCCGCCCTGCAACGCATTCCCTTCGCCGAGGGCTCGCTGACCGCGGCCCTGGGCCGCGAGCTGCTGCGCATGACTGGCGCCAAGGTCGGCGACGAGGCCTGGGCCGAGGCCGAGCAACAGCTGGACGCGCACCTGAAAATGAACCTGGAAGTGGTGGACGGCCAGGGCACCTTCCTCGGAGAGGGCCGCGACCTGGCCGAGCTGACCGGGCGTTTCGCCGAGGCCAGCCAGCATGCCCTGGCATTGCCGCGCACCGAGAAGAACCAGCGGCCGGTGGAGGCCAAGGTCTTCGCCCAGGTGGCGGAAAAGACCCAGCAGCAGATCGCCGGCCTGTCGATGACCGTCTACCCGGCGCTGGTGGAGGAGGGAGGAACGGTCAAGGAAGGGCGGTTTCCGACCCTGGCCGAGGCCGAATACCAGCACCGCCGGGCCCTGCAGCGGCTGTTGCTGCAACAATTGGCCGAGCCGGCCAAGTTCCTGCGCGGCAAACTGCCGGGGCTGACCGACCTGGGCCTGCTGCACCGCGAGCTGGGCCGGGTCGAGGCGCTGGTGGAGGACATCCTGCTGGCCAGCCTGGACAGCTGCATACTCGAGGGCGAGCCCGTGCTGCCGCGGGACGGGGTGGCCCTGGCCGCCCTGGCCGAGCGCAAACGCGGCGCCTGGACCGAGCACGCAGAACGCCTGGCGCGCCTGGCCCTGGAGATCCTCAAGCTCTGGCACGGCCTGCAAAAGCGCTTCAAGGGCAAGATCGACCTGGCCCAGGCCGTGGCCCTCAACGACATCAAGGCGCAGCTGGGCAACCTGGTCTACCCGGGTTTCGTCCGGGAAACCCCGGGCGAATGGCTCAAGGAGCTGCCGCGATACCTCAAGGCCATCGAGCAGCGCTTCGACAAGCTCAGCGCCCAGTTGCAGCGCGACCGGGTCTGGAGCGCCGAGCTGGCCGGCCTCTGGGCGCAGTACCAGGCGCGTCTGGGCAAGCACGCCCAGGAAGGCAAGCGCGACCCGCAACTGACCCTGTACCGCTGGATGCTCGAGGAGTACCGCGTTTCGCTCTACGCCCAGCAACTGGGCACCAAGCTTGCGGTTTCCGACAAGCGCCTGAACAAGCAGTGGAGTGCGGTGGAGGGCTAACTAACAGCCTGCTGAGCCGCCCGGCGGTCTGCCAGCCGCCGCCCTGGGATCCTGCTATACCTGCTCGGGTAGGGTTTCGATGCGCTTTCTTGTTCCGCAGTGCGCGGACAGTGCCTGATCGAGCTCACAGTTTCCGTAATCAAAGCCGTTGCCGTGCCGTTGTTAGGCGTCGTGGAATTGACGGGTTTATGGGCTTTATCCTGGGGTTTCAATCAAGGTCGTAAGAGTTCAAGCAGTAGAGGTTGGCGTAAGCGGTGTCGGTACCCTGACGCAGTCGAGAGGCGAGCGGTTCTCTCGTACCAACCACTCGACAAGGACGACTTGTCACTTGAGGACTCGATCATGAGCGACTTCACCAGCGTCATGAATGAAATGCGTGACCATCATAAAAGTGCGATCGGTCAGAACGGCGTGCAGCGTTTTATGCCATCTTCCGGAAAACTGCAGACCTTTTTGGGCGGGGCCCGCCGAGGCTCGGTTTCCAAGGAGGTCAACGAGGTCCTGGCCAAACTGAAACTCAAGGCCCAGAGCCTGGCGCAGGATGAGTGCATCAGCATCCGCAACGGCTTGATCAGCGCCGCCGAAGACTTCAAAAAAAGCACAGGCGACGCCGCTGCGGTGGGTCATTTTCAGCAGGCCCTGGAAAAGCAGCGCGCCGCGGCCAAGCAAGGCGTGAGCCAGAGCATCGACATCCTTTACGACGAGGCGATTTCCCTGGGTGAGCAGTACCCCCAGGCCCAGGGCTCGCTTATGGGCTTGCTCGACCAGGTCGGTGAAATGCTCTGCGATATGCTGATGCGGTTATCCGGTTTTATCGGCGAGTTCGGCGACCGGATAGTGGAGTCGATAGGGGATACCTGGGAGTGGCTGAAGGAGTTCTGGGGCAATATATTCAGCCGTATCTGCAGCTGGTTCTAACAGGCTGTCTTTTTCAACGGCCTGCTAACCCTCGACCGTATGCCCCTCCGCGCCAAGGAGCGTCGAGGGGTTTTTATTGTGCGCCGTTTAACCTTTGCTGACCTGAATACCCGCCTGCGCGGGTATGGCGAAGCCTGGCGCCCATGGCCCGCCGTAGGATGCGGTTGAGCGAAGCGATACCCATCGGCTTGGTTGAAAAGCGTTCAATCGAGCCCGTATTTGCGCAGCAGGGCCTGCCAGTCCAGGTTGCGCGGCAGCCCGGCGATGACGCGATCGAGAAAGGCGCTCAGTTCCCCGTCCCCGCTGTCCTTGACCAGCAATTGGCGCTCGAAGCGCTTGAGCGGGGTCGGGGAGACATGCAGGCGGCCGTTCAGTTGCAGTTGCTGGATGAAGAACAGCACCGTGGAATGGGGAATAAGAATCTGGTCGAGGCGTCCGGACAGCAGCTTGTCGAGGTTCTGCCGATCGATGGCCACATCCTCGCGGTGAATCAGCCCACGGTCGATATCGGCCTGGATGTCCGGGTAGCGGTGCCCCAATACGCCCCCCAGGGTATGGGCATGGAGGGACTCGGGGCCGCGATAATCGAACGGTCGATCCGTGCGAGAGAGGACGTCCTGCTGGTCGTGGAGCAAGGCGGGCGTCCAGTGGTAGGCCTCGCCCTGCAGGTCGCCGAAGAACCCCGGATTGACCCAAAGCACCAGCCCCGTGGGATTGTCGTTCAAGCGTATATCCAGGCGCTTGCGCGGCAGGTAGTCGAGCTGGAAGTGGTAGCGGCCGCGGTTGTCCTTGTGCTGGTTGAGCAGTGCGAGCAGGTCGAAGGACAGCCCGGCGCGGCCCTCGAGGTCGAGGATAAAGGGCGGCATCAGATGGTAGGTCCAGGCCGTCACCTCCCGCTGGGCATGGCCGGTCAGGGGCAGAAGAGACAGCAGCAGTAACAGCAGGCCCTTGCGCATGGGTACTCGCAGCAGAAAACGGTCAAGTTGACTGTAGAGCCTTTTTCCTTGCCGAGGTGCGCGCGTTTGTGGCGGTCGAGCGTCAGGCCAGGATTTCCTGGCCGATCAGCTCTTCGAGCCACTGCATAAAGACCCGCACTCGCTGCGGCAGGTGGCGGCGGTGGGCATAGAGCAGACTGACCGGCATGGGCGGGGGCACGAAGTCCGGCAGGACGCTGTGCAGGCGCCCGCTGGCCAGCAGCTCGCGAACTCCGACCAGCGGCGCCTGGATCAGGCCCAGGCCGCCGAGGCAGGCGCCTTCGTAGGCGTCGACATTGTTGACCGTGATGCCGCCCGCCATCGGCAGCTGCTGCAGCTTGCCGCCGGACAGGTATTCGAAGCCGGCCGAACGCATGCCCAGTACCGGGACGTAGTGGATCAAGCGGTGCCGCGCCAGGTCGTCGAGGCTGTAGGGCGTGCCGAAGCGCGCCAGGTAGCCGGGGCTGGCGCAGTTGACCAGGGGGAAGTGGCCGAGCGGGCGGGCTACCAGGCTGGAATCGTTCACCTCGCCGATCCGCAGCACGCAGTCGAAGCCCTCGCGCACCAGGTCGACGCGACGATCGCTGCTGCTGATCTCCAGCTCGACCGCCGGGTGGCGAGTGAGGAATTCGCCGAGGCGCGGCGTCACCAGGCGGCGGGCCAGGCCGGTGGGCATATCGACCCGTAGCCGGCCGCTGAGCAAGGCGCCCTCCTGGCGGAACAGCCCTTCCAGTTCGTCCATCTGCGCCAGCATGTCCTTGCTGCGCTCGTAGAGCACCAGACCGTCCTGGGTCGGTTGCACCTTGCGGGTGGTGCGGTGCAGCAGGCGGGTACCGACCAGCTCTTCCAGCAGGCGCACCTGTTCGGAGCTGGTGGATCTGGGCAGGCCCAGGCTCTCGGCGGCCTGGGTAAAGCTCGACAGCTCGCTGACGCGGACGAAGGTGCGCAGCAGATCCAGCTTGTTCATGGTTCAGCCGCTCCGGCTTATTGTTCGTTAATGGCGATCAGTATTGCCGATAATTCCGAGTTTATCTGTTGTAATTTGGACAATAAGCTGTGCTCAGGTTCTTCAATACACAACAAGGAGCATGACCATGACCCCTAAACTGGCATTGATCACCGGCGCCAGCCGCGGCCTGGGCCGGAGCACCGCGCTGCACCTGGCGACCCAGGGCATCGACATCATAGGGACCTACCACAGCAAGGCGGACGAAGCCTGGGCCCTGGCCCGGGAGATCGAGCAGCTCGGCGGTCGTGCCCTCATGCTGCAACTGGATGTGAGCCAGAGCGCCAGCTTCGCCGGGTTCGCCGCCCAGGTGGCGGCGGGCATGCAAAACCGCTTCGGTCGCGAGCGCTTCGATTTTCTGGTGAATAACGCCGGCATCGGCATTCATGCCAGCTTCGCCGAGACCACCGAGGCGCAGTTCGATCAACTGGTGGCGATCCAATTGAAGGGGCCGTTTTTCCTGACCCAGGCGTTGCTGCCGCTGATCGCCGATCAGGGCCGCATCGTCAATATCTCCACCGGGCTGGCGCGCTTCAGCTTGCCGGGTTACGCGGCCTACGCGGCAATGAAGGGCGGCATCGAGGTGTGGACCCGTTACCTGGCCAAGGAGTTGGGGCCGCGGGGGATCACGGTCAACGTCCTGGCCCCCGGTGCCATCGAGACCGACTTCGGCGGCGGGGTGGTGCGCGACAATGCCCAGGTCAACGGCTTTATCGCCGCCAATACCGCCCTCGGCCGCGTGGGCCAACCGGACGATATAGGCGGGGCGATCTCCGTGTTGCTGGCCGAAGGCGGTCGCTGGATCACCGGGCAGCGCATCGAGGCCTCGGGCGGGATGTTTCTTTAACGCGCGGAGTGGACCGACTCGCTGTGGATACCGGTAGAATCCCGCGCCAAGCGTGATGGGATGTTATTGAGGGAGCCGGTCTTGAAGGGATTACCGATTGCAATCGTGGGTGCGGGCACCGCGGGTTTGGCTACGGCGATCTTGCTGGCGCGCCA
>DATDTH010000123.1:0-4066 GCA_035290985.1 Pseudomonas sp.
CCCGGTCAGGCCTGGAAGGGAGCAGCCGCAGCGGTGACATTGTGTGCCGGGGTGTGGCTGGTGGGGTTGCCTCCAATTAGATGCGCCCTCGCTGCAACGCCACGCCGCAATAGACCAACCTCGCTTCAGTCATCTTCTTCGTTATATCCAGCCACTCGATCGGTATTTCCGAATCGGGGCTTTGTGCTTTTCGGCTGTTGAGCGCTCGAACAGGCCTGTCAGCCCGCTAGAGGGGCCCCAGCGCGCCGCTGCCATAGCATCACCAATCCAATTGCTTGGCGCATGCCTCGACCGGCTCAGCCATGCAAATCTTGATCGACTCATGCATCCCGGGTGCAGACAGGAGATGCAAGGTCTCCTGGATAGCATCCCAGTCCTCGGCGGCCACCAGCACGCAGCTGCTCCGCTTGCCTTGAATCAAAATGGGTCGGTGCGATTCGGCCGCTTGCTCCATCAGCCGGCACAGCTTTGTGCGCGCTTCGCGTGCGGTCAGGGTTTGCATGGGGTTCGGCCTCTTATGGCTATAGAGCTATCGAACGAAGTCATACGCATGGTTACAGCCCTTATCGACCAATGGATGTTGCGGTCCTGTGCCCTTGGGCAGTGCATTTTTCCGGGTCGGGCAGGGGCACGAGGCCGCGTCAGCGGGGACGGGCGAGGGCACCGGATGCAATTTGCCCCGTGCTCCGATAGGATTAGCCCTCTTCTGTTACCCAGTTGCGACGGTTTTCGATGAGTTATCAGGTTCTTGCACGTAAATGGCGTCCGCGCTCGTTCCGCGAAATGGTCGGCCAGACCCATGTGCTCAAGGCCCTGATCAATGCGCTCGACAGCCAGCGCCTGCACCATGCCTATCTGTTTACCGGTACCCGCGGGGTGGGCAAGACCACCATCGCGCGCATCATCGCCAAGTGCCTGAACTGCGAAACCGGGGTCAGCTCGACGCCCTGCGGCGTCTGCTCGATCTGCAAGGAGATCGACGAGGGGCGCTTTATCGACCTGATCGAAGTCGACGCCGCCAGCCGCACCAAGGTGGAAGACACCCGCGAGCTGCTGGACAACGTGCAGTACGCACCGAGTCGGGGGCGCTTCAAGGTGTACCTCATCGACGAAGTGCACATGCTCTCCAGCCACTCGTTCAATGCGCTGCTCAAGACCCTCGAGGAGCCGCCACCCCACGTCAAGTTCCTGCTGGCCACCACCGATCCGCAGAAGCTGCCGGTCACCATCCTGTCGCGCTGCCTGCAATTCTCCCTGAAGAACATGCCGCCGGAGCGGGTGGTCGAGCACCTGACCCATGTGCTCGGGGTCGAGAACGTGCCGTTCGAGGCCGATGCCCTGTGGCTGCTCGGCCGGGCCGCCGATGGTTCCATGCGCGATGCCATGAGCCTGACCGACCAGGCCATCGCCTTCGGCGAGGGCAAGGTGCTGGCGGCGGATGTGCGCGCCATGCTCGGCACCCTCGACCATGGCCAGGTCTATGGCGTGTTGCAGTCCCTGCTGGAAGGCGATGCCCGCGGCCTGATCGAGGCGGTGCGGCACCTGGCCGAGCAAGGCCCGGACTGGAGCGGCGTGCTGTCGGAAATTCTCAATGTGCTGCACCGGGTGGCCATCGCCCAGGCCATGCCGGAGGCGGTGGACAACGGCCAGGGCGACCGCGACCGGGTCCTGGCGTTGGCCCAGGCCTTGCCCGCCGAAGATGTGCAGTTCTATTACCAGATGGGCCTGATTGGTCGCCGCGACCTGCCCCTGGCGCCCGATCCCCGGGGCGGCTTCGAGATGGTGCTGCTGCGTATGCTGGCCTTCCGACCGGCCGGGTCTGGCGAAGCGCCGAGGGTGGCGCTAAAGCCACTGGGGATCAGTCCGGCCACGGCTGATTCCACGACCCAACCAGTGGTCGGTGCGGCGCTTGCGGCACCGGTCGAGTCGGCTGTGCCCCAGGTTGCGCCAGCGCCGAGCACGCCCGCTGCCGTGCCGGCCTACAACCCAGAGCCGCCTGCTCCAAGCGCGGCCAGCGCCGCGGTCGCGGTCGCGGCTGCGCCGCTGAGCCCCGAGCCCGAACCCGCGCCAGCACCGCCGACGGTCAATGTTGCTTCAGTTGCGCCCGTTGTGCCTGAAGTGGCGGGGCCCAGGATCGATCTGCCCTGGGAAGAACAGGCGCCGGTAGCCGAGACCGAGCAGCCGCCCGCGGTTGTCGCGCCCGTCCCTGCGCCTGTCCAGGCACAGGCTGAGGCCCCGTCGGAGGCGGAGGCAGAGGCAGAGGCAGAGGCAGAGGCAGAGGCGGAGGTGGATGCCGAGGACGACGAGCCGCCCCTGGGCGATGAGGATTATTACGAGGCCGATGCCTACCTCGACGCGCTGGAGGAGGCGCCCGCAGCCGTGGTCGAGCCGGCCCTGGCCGCCTTGCCTGCCACCGGGCTGGCGGCCGAATGGCTGGACCTGTTTCCGCGCCTGGGCATCTCCGGCATGACCGGCAGCATCGCGGCGAACTGCACCCTGGTCGCGGTGGAGGGCGATACCTGGCGCCTGCACCTGGACCCGGCGCAGAGCGCACTGTTCAACGCCACCCAGCAGCAGCGGCTGAACGACGCTCTGAACCAGTACCATGGCCGCGTTCTCAAGCTGGAAATCGAGTTGCGCAAACCCGAGCAGGAAACCCCGGCCCAGGCCGCCTCGCGCAAGCGCCAGGAGCGCCAGCGGCGGGCAGAGGCGGCGATTCAGGCGGACCCCCTGGTGCAACAGATGGTCCAACAGTTTGCCGCGGTGATTCGCGACGGTAGCATCGAGCCCGTCGATCCCCCAGTAACCCCGACTACTTAAACGACTTGAGGTGATTCCCATGATGAAAGGTGGCATGGCCGGCCTGATGAAGCAGGCGCAGCAGATGCAGGAAAAAATGCAGAAGGCCCAGGAAGAACTGGCCAACGCCGAAGTCACCGGTCAGTCCGGCGCCGGTCTGGTCACGGTGGTGATGACCGGGCGTCACGACGTCAAGCGCATCAGCCTGGATGACAGCCTGATGCAGGAAGACAAGGAAATCCTCGAGGACCTGATCGCCGCCGCGGTGAACGACGCCGTGCGCAAGGTCGAGCAGAATAGCCAGGACAAGATGTCCGGCATGACCGCCGGCATGCAGTTGCCGCCCGGTTTCAAGATGCCCTTTTAAGCGGCACGCTCACTCTAATCGGGGTAAACCAAATGTTTTACCTCGAGTCCTAAGTGCGTTCCCCCGTCGTTATCGAGTAGCTGCCATGAGTTTCAGCCCGCTGATCCGCCACCTGATCGACTCCCTGCGTATCCTGCCGGGCGTGGGCCAGAAGACCGCCCAGCGCATGGCCCTGCAGATGCTCGAACGCGACCGCAGTGGCGCCTTGCGCCTGGCCCAGGCCCTGGTCCAGGCCATGGAGGGTGTGGGCCATTGCAAGCAGTGCCGCACCCTCAGCGAGGACGCCATCTGCCAGCAGTGCCTGGATCCGCGCCGCGACGACAGCGTGCTGTGCGTGGTCGAGGGCCCGATGGACGTCAACGCGGTGGAGCAGACCGGTTTTCGCGGTCGTTATTTCGTGCTCAAGGGGCACCTGTCGCCCCTCGATGGCCTGGGGCCGGAGGCGATCGGTATTCCCGAGCTGCTGGCGCGCATCGAACAGGGGCAGTTCGGCGAGGTGATACTGGCCACCAACCCGACCGTGGAAGGCGAGGCCACCGCCCATTACATCGCCCAATTACTGGGCGACAAGGATCTGATTGCCTCGCGCATCGCCCACGGCATGCCTCTGGGTGGTGAGCTGGAGCTGGTGGATGGCGGCACCCTGGCCCATGCCCTGGCGGGGCGGCGACCGATCAACCTCTGATCGGCACGGCGCAGCTGGGCCATTCCAAGGTTGCGACCGGCCCACCAGAGCAGGAAATTCATTTTTCGTAGATCAGCCTTGGCGCAATCCGGGGCAGTGGGTTTCGACGAAGCGCTGGTAGGCCGTAGGTCGGGTTAGCGAAGCGTAACCCGACAACGATGCTGTCGGGTTAGCAAAACGTAACCCGACCTACGAAAAGCGAATGTGCCTGCTCT
>DATDTH010000124.1:0-2139 GCA_035290985.1 Pseudomonas sp.
TTGCCGGCATCACCTTCGCCGCCCACGGTGCGCAGAAGCTGTTCGGCTGGTTCGGGGGCTATGGCCTGGTCGGCGTCGGCCAGTGGATGGAAAGCATCGGCCTGACCCCGGGTTATCAACTGGCGCTGCTGTCGGGCAGCGCCGAGTTCTTCGGTGGCCTGGCCCTGGTCATCGGCCTGCTGGTACGCCCGGCGGCGGCCGCGCTGGCGGTGACCATGCTGGTGGCGATTTTCAGTGTGCACCTGACCAATGGCTTCTTTATGAGCAACAACGGCTACGAGTTCGCCCTGGCCTTGCTGGCCGGCAGTCTCGCCGTGCTGATCGAAGGGGCCGGCAAGCTGTCCCTGGATAGTCGCCTGGCGCGCTGAGGTTCACCGGTTGAAAAGGCCCGTCCCGAACGGGCCTTTTTTCGTTCAGGGGCTTTTGGGCGCGCGGGCCATGGCCAGCTCCTGGGCGGCGTCCAGGCGCAGGCGTTCCTGGTCGTCGAATTGCTCCAGCGCCAACCGGCGGATGGCGCTGGCCTTGTCGCCCGCGCTCAGCCCGGCATTGGCTTCGATTCGCGCCTTGTCCTGCTGGTAGAGCGCGATGCGGCGGTTCCAGCTCTGGCGCTGGCTGTCCAGGGCCTCCAGGCGGCGCGTGGCTTCGGCACCGACCAGTTGCTGGCGTAACGCCTGGATCTGCGCGGGACTGCCGCCGCGGGCCTGCAGTTGGGCGGTCTGGCTGCGCAATTCGGCCTGCAGTTGCGGCAGCACGCTGTCCTGCAGTTCGGCAGGCAGGCTGTCGCGCAAACGATCCACCGCAACGGCCTTGGCGGCGGCATCCAGGCCGGCGTCCTGCTGGATGGCCAGGCGCTGCAGGCTGAACTGGTTGTAGCCTTCTTCCCGGGCGAAAAACGCCTGATGGGCCTCGGCGCTGAACAGCCGGGCCCTGAGCGCCTGGACCGCGGCTTCGCGCTGGCGCAGGGCATCCAGGCTGCTCAGTTGCGGCAGGTCGCGCTCCAGTAGCACCAGCTCGGCCTTGTAGCTCAGGTACTGCTGCAGCAGGGCACGCGCCTGCTCGGCGGCGGGCGGTGGCAGTTGCTCGGCGATATAGGCCTGCAGACGCTCGACGCTGACCTGCAGGGTTTCCTCCCCCAGGGCGCTGAGGAAGTAATCGAAGATGCGCCGGATGTCCTCGCTGATCAGCAGGTTGCCAGCGGCATCGAGGCGAAAGATCCCATCAACCTGGGTGCCGCCGAACGAGGCGGGCAGTGGTTTGCTTGCCTCGCTCACGGCGGCTGACAAGGGGCGCGTGGGCTGGGGTTGGGGCCTGGCGGACGGCGCGGACGGAACCGCTGGCGCGGTCTGCGCCAGCCGGGCCGGCAGGTCCCTGGGTTGCAGGTACAGCATCAGGGCCACGCAGGCGGCAAACAGCAAGGGCAGGAGCAGCAGGATTTTCTTCACGGGCGTCATTCACTGTTCGGGTGCCGGAAGGCACGGGGACGCCGGGGCCCGCAGGAGCCCCGGCACGGCCGTTACAGGCCGTCGTTCTTCAGGCGGTTGGCGTGCTGACGATAGACGGTGACCGGGTCGGTTTCGAACAGGCTGGTGAGGCCGAAGGTCTGGTTGACCTCGTCGAGGTGGTTCATGCGGTAGTTGTCGCGGATCACCTTGCCCATGTGCGAGCTGCAGCGACCGACCAGGCCGTCGTTCGCCTCGCCCTTGAAGGTCAGGGCCGCTGCGCCGGTCAGCAGGTCGCTGGGGTCGAGGAAGTTGGTCAGCGGGCTGGTGCCGCTCCAGGAGTAATAGCGCACGCCGCCGACGCTGTAGGCGCCCTCGCCACAGGCCGTGGTGGGAATGCCCTGGGGGTATTGGGCGTTGAACACGGCCGCGCCCGCGCTGTTGAGGGACTCCAGGGAGCCGAGGGCGTTCTGCGGCGAGGTACTGGAACTGCCGGAAAGGAAATTGATCAGCGCACCGAGGCCGTTGACGATGCCGGCCAGCAGCACTTCACCGGCGGAGCCCGGCGGGACCTGGCGGATGAAGTCGGCGGTGGCCGAGCCCTTGTGGGGGGCGCCGACGCTGTAGGCGCCCTCGCCACAGGCCGTGGTGGGAATGCCCTGGGGGTATTGGGCGTTGAACACGGCCGCGCCCGCGCTGT
>DATDTH010000125.1:0-3649 GCA_035290985.1 Pseudomonas sp.
GGCCGATCTGCGCCATGGGCAGCAGTTCGATGCGCGCGCCCGCCAGCAGCGGGGCGTAGACCCCAGCGAGGTTTTCCAGCAGGGTGGCCAACGGCAGCACGCAGAGGTGACGCTCGATCCGGCAGGAGGCGCTGGCCTGCAGCAGGCTTTCGGCCACCTGCAGCTGGGTGGCGGCGTCCAGGCAGACACCCTTCGGCTGTCCGGTGGTGCCCGAGGTGTAGGTGATCTTGCAGGTGCCCGCCGGCAGTTCGCTCACCTGGCTGGGCGGGCGCCGCAGCAGACCGTCGCTATCGGCTTGAAAACCCCAGCCGCGAAAGTGCTCGTGGTCTGGGCCAATCAGGCAGTCGACGCCGGCGCTGTCCAGCACATGGCGCTGCTGGGCGAGGGAGAAGAAGCCGGGCAGGGGCACGTTGACCAGGCCCGCCTTGAGCAGCGCCAGGTCCCAGAGTACCCAGTCGATGCCGTTATCCAGGGCCAGGGCCACCCGGCGGGCGCCCATCTGTTGCAGGCGCGTGCAGCGCGAGGTCAATTCCTCCAGCAGTTGCCCGTAACTGAGCTGGCGCTCGCCCTCGCCGAGGGCAATCCGCTCGCCCTGCTGGGCCAGGCGGGAGAACAGGGTGTCAGCGGCAGGCCACATCGGGCATGTCCTCCAGGGCATAGAAGCTTTGGTGGCCCAGGCGCGGGTAGGCGCCAAGCTGCAGCAGGCGCTGATGGCCGGCATAGATGTCGCCGGCCATCACCTGGGGCTGGGTGTCGTAGTAGCTGCCCCAGTCGGCCAGCTCATCGCCCATGCAGGCTTGATCGGCGGGCCCCAGGGGCAAGGGCGTGAGGCCCAGGCGCTGGAAGCTGTTGAGCAGGGTCGGGGTGCCCGTGAAGGTCACCCAGCGAAAGCCCATGGCCACCAGCAGGTCGGTCAGGGCGACTATCAGCAGGCGCGCCGCGCCCGGGCTGCTGGCGGCCAGGTTGCCGACTTCGACTATTTGCTCGCGCTTGGGTGGCGGGTTGCTGTGCTGGCAGGCGATCACCGCTTCGGCCGGTTGCGCCAGATAGCGCTCGAGAAAGAGCGGGCCACTGGCGCCGCTGCGCAGGCCGACGGCCCCGAGCAACTGGCCAACGCCGTCCTCTAGGCCCAGCAGGCAGGGCATGAAGTGGCGCACGCTGGCGCCGTGCTGCTCGGCGAAGCGCGCCCGAATGAAGCTTTCCAGGCCCGCGCGGCGCGGGCTGGCCGGCTGCGCCAGGTGCAGGCTCAGCGGTTGCTCGCGGCCTATTCGTGCCAGCGCATGATCGTGTTGCATCCAAGGCAGCTCCATTGATGGAACCTCGTGTGTTGACTTGGATGCGAGTGTCGGCCGCCAGCCTTAACGCAGAATTAAGGCGGCGCCGCCGAACGGCAGTTTCGTAGCCTAAGCCTTGGCGCAATCCGGGGCAGCGGTGTCCCGGATTGCGCTGCGCTTTCCGGGCTACCGGGTTCTGGGCAGCTGCCGGCGGCGCAGCAGGTGGAAGGCTGCCGGCAGCACGAACAGCGACAGCAGGGGGGCGCTGAGCATGCCGCCGATCATCGGGGCGGCGATCCGGCTCATCACCTCGCTGCCGGTGCCGCTGCCCCAGAGGATCGGCAGCAGTCCGGCGATGATCACCGCCACCGTCATGGCCTTGGGTCGCACGCGCTGCACCGCGCCCTCGCGGATGGCGGCGAGCAGGGCCGGCTCGCCGGACTCGCCGGCGGCTTCCCGCTCACGCCAGGCGTTCTTCAGGTAGAGCAGCATGATCACGCCGAACTCCGCGGCCACCCCGGCCAGGGCGATAAACCCGACGCCGGTGGCCACCGACAGGTTGAACCCCAGCAGGTAGAGGAACCACAGCCCGCCCGTGAGGGCGAACGGCAGCGTCGCCATGATCAGCAGGGCCTCGTCGAAACGGCCGAAGGTCAGGTAGAGCAGCACGAAGATGATCAGCAGGGTGGCGGGCACCACCAGCTTGAGCCGCGCATTGGCCCGCTCGAGAAATTCGAACTGCCCCGAGTAGCTCAGGCTCATGCCCGGCTGCAGCTCGACCCGTTCGCCGACCACCCGCCGCAGGTCCTCGACCACCGAGGCGATATCCCGGCCGCGCACGTCGATATACACCCAGCCGGAAAGCCGGGCGTTCTCGCTCTTGAGCATGGGCGGGCCGTCATTGACCTCGATCTTTGCCACGCTGCCCAGGGTGATCTGGCTGCCTTGGGGGGTGTAGATGGGCAGTTGCTCCAGCGCGCCCAGGGAGTCGCGCCACTCCCGGGGATAGCGCAGGTTGATCGGGAAGCGTGCCAGCCCTTCGATGGTCTCGCCGATATTTTCGCCACCTATGGCGCTGGCGACTATCGACTGGACATCGGCGATATTCAGGCCATGGCGCGCGGCCGCCTGGCGGTCGATGTCCAGGTCGATATAGCGCCCGCCGGTCAGCCGCTCGGCCAGGGCCGAGCTCACGCCCGGCACGGTTTTGGCGGCGCGCTCGATGGCCTGGGTCGCCTGGTCTATCTCCGCCAGGTTGCTGCCCGCGACCTTGACCCCGATCGGGCTCTTGATCCCGGTGGCGAGCATGTCGATGCGGTTGCGGATCGGCGGTATCCAGATATTGGTCAGCCCCGGTACTTGCACCCGCCGGTCCAGCTCCTCGACCAGTTTCTCCGGGGTCATGCCGGGGCGCCATTGCTCCCGGGGCTTGAACTGGATGGTGGTCTCGAACATTTCCAGCGGCGCCGGGTCGGTGGCGGTTTCGGCGCGCCCGGCCTTGCCGAAGACATGCTCGACCTCGGGCAGGGTCTTGATCAGGCGATCGGTCTGTTGCAGCAGCTGCGCCGCCTTCTGCGCCGACAGCCCGGGCAGGGCCGAGGGCATGTAGAGCAGGTCGCCCTCGTCCAGCGGCGGCAGGAACTCGCCGCCCAGCCGGTGGATCGGCCAGAGCGCGCTGAGAAACACCAGGAGCGCGACCAGTAGGGTGGTCCTGGGCCGGCGCAGTACCGCGTCCAGGGCCGGCTGGTAGAGGCGGATCAAGCCGCGGTTGAGTGGGTTGCGCTGCTCGTCGGGGATCCGCCCGCGTATCCAGTAGCCCATCAGTACCGGCACCAGGGTCACCGACAAGCCGGCCGCCGCCGCCATGGCATAGGTCTTGGTGAAAGCCAGGGGGCCGAACAGCCGGCCTTCCTGGGCCTCCAGGGTAAACACCGGGATAAAGGACAGGGTGATGATCAGCAGGCAGAAGAACAGCGCCGGACCGACTTCGGCCGCGGCGTCGCCTATCACCTGCCAGCGGGCCTGGCCCTCCAGGGTTTGTCCGGGGTGGGCCGCGTGCCAGGCTTCGAGCTTCTTGTGGGCGTTCTCGATCATCACCACGGCGGCGTCCACCATGGCGCCGATGGCGATGGCGATCCCGCCCAGGGACATGATGTTGGCATTGATGCCCTGGTGACCCATGACGATGAAGGCGATCAGTATGCCCACCGGTAGCGAGATAATGGCCACCAGGGCCGAGCGCAGGTGCCAGAGGAACAGGCCGCAGACCAGGGCCACGACCAGGAATTCCTCGAGCAGCTTGTGGCTGAGGTTGTCCACCGCGCGGTCGATCAGCTTGCTGCGGTCGTAGGTGGTGACGATCTCAACCCCGGCCG
>DATDTH010000126.1:0-8564 GCA_035290985.1 Pseudomonas sp.
TGGGCGCCTGCATGCTATAACCAGTAACCGTTATCCGGGCAAGACCGCCCGGCGCTCGAATGGCTCGAGCACTGCCGCTATCCGACTCAGCACACATGGACGTGTCGATGAACAGTTTCACCCCCCCTCCTCCCCTGCAAGCGCTCTGCGATAAAAATGGCAACCTCGACCCCGCCGCCATCGGCTGGTCGGACAAACCATTGGACTGCCGTCTCCCGGCCCATTATGGCCGGCGCAAACGCTGGAACCAGTGGTGCATCAGCACGCCGCACTGGGTGCTGTCCCTGACCCTGGCCGATCTCGACTACCTGGGCTACGGCGCCCTGTACTTTGTCGACCTGGACAGCGGGCACAGCGTGCTGCATAGCAAACGCCGCCTGTTCGGCCGCGGCTGCCAGCTACCCGATAACGCCCTGCAAAGCCAGGCGTTCAACCATCCGCGCCTGCAGATCCAGATTTCCGAACACCCTGGCCGCCTGCGCCTGACGGCCGTCGCCTTGCCGGTGGGTGGCAAACCCCTGCAGGTGGCATTGGACATCCAGCGTCCAGCCCATCTGGACAGCCTGAACCTGACGGTGCCTTTCCCCGGTGGCGGCTTCCATGCCCTCAGCCGTCACCTGGCGCTGCCGGCGGCCGGCGGTGTGCAACTGGGCGAGCGACACCACGACTGCGTACCCGGGCAGAGTTTCGCCGCACTGGATTTCGGTCGCGGCGTCTGGCCACTGCACAGCCACTGGACCCGTGCGGCCCTGGTCGCGCCCGGCGGCATTGCCGGCAACTTCGGCAGCGGCTGGACCGACCAGAGCAGCCTGTCGGAAAACGCCCTGTGGTTCGGCGGTGAAGTGCAGCCCCTGCAGGGCCCGATCCGCCTGAATCAGGCATCCGCCAGTCCGCGCGCGGTGTGGCGGCTATCCGACGAGCATGAGCGCGTGGCGCTGACCTTCACGCCCCGCCAACACTTTAAGGCCAGCCCGCGCCTGGGACCCTTCTATGCCCGGACCGCGCAATGGTTTGGCCAATACGACGGCCTGTTGCGCGGCCCCCAGGGTGAACGGGTGCCGGTGAAGGGCGCGCTCGGCTGGCTCAGTACGGCCAAGGCGCGCTGGTAAGGAACTGCCAGCCGCCAACAGGGCCTAAACTGCGCTGACAACTCCTGGAGAGTACCGCATGAGCCGCACCGAAACCGACAGCCTGGGCAGCATTGAAGTCGCCGACGAGGCGTACTGGGGTGCGCAGACACAACGCTCGCTGCTCAACTTCGCCATAGGCCAGGAGCGCATGCCACCGGCCGTGCTGCATGCCCTGGCGCTGATCAAGAAGGCCGCGGCACGGGTCAATGACCGGATCGGCGAGCTGCCACCGGCCATCGCCCGACTGATCGAACAGGCCGCCGACGAGGTCCTGAGTGGGCAGCACGACCGGCAGTTCCCCCTGGTGGTCTGGCAGACCGGCAGTGGCACCCAGAGCAACATGAACGTCAACGAGGTGATCGCCGGCCGCGCCAACGAACTGGCCGGCCAGGGCCGTGGCGGCAAGGCACCGGTACACCCGAACGACCACGTTAACCGCGCGCAAAGCTCCAACGACAGCTTTCCCACCGCCATGCATATCGCCGCCCTGCAGGCGGTGCAGCACGACCTGCTGCCGGCACTGGCCGAGCTCTCGGGCGGGCTCGCCGAACAGGCGGCGCGCCACGGCCACCTGGTCAAGACCGGCCGCACGCATCTGATGGACGCCACGCCCATCACCTTCGGCCAGGAATTATCGGCCTTCGTCAGCCAGCTGAAGCATGCCGAGCACGCCCTGCGCGCGGCCTTGCCGGCGGTCTGCGAACTGGCCCAGGGCGGCACCGCCGTGGGCACCGGCCTGAACGCCCCGAACGGCTTCGGCGAAGCCATGGCCGCCGAACTGGCCGCCCTCTCCGGCCTGCCCCTGGTCACCGCACCGAACAAGTTCGCCGCCCTGGCCGGCCACGAAGCGCTGGTCACCTTGTCCGGCGCCCTGAAGACCCTGGCCGTGACCCTGATGAAACTCGCCAACGACCTGCGCCTGCTCGGCTCCGGACCGCGCGCCGGTTTCGCCGAGGTCAGGCTGCCGGCCAACGAGCCCGGCAGTTCGATCATGCCGGGCAAGGTCAACCCCACCCAATGCGAAGCCCTGTCCATGCTGGCCTGCCAGGTGCTCGGCAACGATGCCAGCATCGGCTTTGCCGCCAGCCAGGGGCAGTTGCAACTGAACGTGTTCAAGCCTGTGATCATTCACAACCTGCTGCAATCGATCCGGCTGCTGGCCGATGGCTGCCGCAATTTCCAACGGCACTGCATCGCCGGGCTGCAGCCCGATGGGGCGCAAATGGCCGCCCACCTGGAGCGCGGGCTGATGCTGGTGACGGCGTTGAATCCCCATATCGGCTACGACAAGGCCGCGCAGATCGCCAAGAAGGCCTACGACGAAGGCAGCACCCTGCGCGAGGCGGCCCTGGCACTGGGGCATGTCAGTGCCGAGCAATTCGATGCCTGGGTACGTCCCGAAACCATGCTGGAGAACGGCAAACATGCTTGAAGCGGCGAAAACCGGCGCCACCCCCCTGGAAGGCGATGGCAAGCGCATTCTGCTGGTACTCGGCACGTCCAAGTCCGGCAGCCTTTGCCAGGCCCTAAGCGAGGCCTATGCCCAGGGCGCGCGCGGCGAAGGCCATGTGGTTCGCCACCTGAAGCTCGGCGAGCTGAGTTTCGACCCCGTGCTGCATGACGGCTATGACCAGAGCCAGCAACTGGAACCCGACCTGCTGGAAGCCCAGCGGCAGATCCACTGGGCCGAACACCTGGTGTTCGTCTATCCGGTCTGGTGGGGGGGACTGCCGGCCTTGCTCAAGGGCTTTTTCGACCGGGTCTTCCTGCCCGGTTTCGCCTTCAAATACCGCGACCTGTCATCCGCCTGGGACAAACTGCTGAGTGGCCGCACGGCCGACCTGCTGGTGACCCTGGATCAGAAGCCCTGGTACTTTCGCTGGCTCCAGGGCGCCCCCGCGCACCGACAGATGGTCCGCGCCACCCTCGGCGCCTGCGGCATCAAGACCCTGCGTCTGACCGAGTTCGCCCCCGTGCGCCCCTCTTCGGAGGAACAGCGGCAGGCCTGGCTGCGCGAGGCCGAACGCCTGGGCAGCCGCGCCTGAACCGGCGGGCAGGATACGCTGCCAGGCCAGCAAGTTGCCATGCCAACGAATTGACGCCAAAAGCGTCTAAAAAAGCCAATACAGGGTTAAAAATCGACCATTTATCGCCAACTACCGCGAAAACCTGACAGCTGACTAAGCTGCTTGAATCAGCCGATTTTTTGGAGTTCGCCGTCATGTTCGGTCAACGCACCATCGATCCCAGTCCCGGCACCCACTACCGCAGCGAGCGGGTCAGCTCGGTCAATGGCCAGTATTTTTTTTCCACCCGCGAGGGCACCCTGGAAGGCCCCTACTTCACCCGGGTCGATGCGGAGCGGGATATCGCCTTCTATATCCGGCGCCAGCGCCAGAGTGCCGACATCATTGAAAGCCGGAATTTCTGATCCGCACGCCCGCCAGTAAGAATAAAAAAACCGCGCCAGGCGCGGTTTTTTTATGGGGCAAGAACTTATGGGACAAGAACGGCGGGACTCAGCGCACCGCTTCGAACAGGCCGGTGGCGCCCATGCCGCCGCCCACGCACATGGTGACTATGCCGTAACGCAGCTTGCGCCGCTGCAACTCACGCACCAGATGGCCGACCTGGCGCGAGCCGGTCATGCCGAACGGATGGCCAATGGAAATCGAGCCGCCGTTGACGTTGTACTTGGCGTTGTCGATCTCCAGCCGATCGCGGGCATACAGGCACTGGGAGGCGAAAGCCTCGTTGAGTTCCCACAGGTCGATGTCGGCGACCTGCAGCCCCTTGGCCTTGAGCAGCTTGGGCACCGAAAACACCGGCCCGATGCCCATCTCTTCCGGTTCGCAGCCGGCGACCGTGAAGCCGCGGAAGAACGCCCGGGGCTTGAGCCCCAGCTCGAGGGCCTTGTCCAGGCTCATGACCAGGGTCATGGAGGCGCCATCGGACAGCTGCGAGGCGTTGCCGGCCGTCACCGAACCGTCCTCGGCAAATACCGGCTTGAGCGCGGCCAGGCTTTCCAGGGTGGTGTCGGCACGGTTGCAGTCGTCGCGATCGACTATGCCCTCGACCAGGCGCTTCTCGCCAGTGGCCTTGTCTTCGACCTGATACTGCACCGCCATCGGCACGATTTCATCGTCGAACAGACCTTGGGCCTGGGCCTGGGCCGTGCGCTGCTGACTCTGCAGGGCGTAGGCATCCTGCTGCTCGCGGCTGACCTGGTAGCGCCGCGCGACGATTTCCGCGGTCTGCCCCATGGGGTAGTAGATGCCCGGCACATGCTCCTTCAACCAGGGGTTGAACAGGTGATCGGTGTTCATGCTTTTCAGGGTCAGGGTGATCGACTCCACACCGCCGGCCACTATGATGTCGCTGCAGCCGGAGGCGATCTGGTTGGCGGCGATGGCGATCGCCTGCAGACCCGAGGAGCAGTAGCGGTTCAGGGTCATCCCGGCCACCTGGGTGCCCAGGCCCGAAAGCACCGCCACGTTGCGGCCGATGTTCATACCCTGGGCGCCCTCGTTGGAACCGGCGCCGACTATGCAGTCGTCCACCAGGGCCGGATCCAGGTCGTTGCGCTTGAGCAGCGCGTCCACACAATGGGCGGCCATGCTGTCCGGGCGGGTCTGGTTGAACTTGCCACGGAAGGACTTGGCCAGGCCTGTACGTACGCTGTCGACTATCACCACTTCACGCATGCCGCACCTCTTGTTCTTGGATGATTAGATGATTGCTGAACACAGGATAGAACCGGACGCGGTCCGGCGGCGACGATCATTCATCGGCCGTATGCGCATTTATCCCGAGCGGCCTTTTCCGGATGCCCCTTCCCGGATGCCCCTCCCCGGGCGGCCCTCCCCGGGCGGCTCAATCCCGGGCGAAGGCCGCCTCCAGGGCTTCGTTGATCGTGCGCAGCACCTTGACCCGGGCAAACCGCTTGTCATTGGCCTCGACCAGGGTCCAGGGCGCGATCTCGGTGCTGGTGCGATCGACCATATCGCCCACCGCATCGCGGTAGTGTGGCCACTTGTCGCGGTTGCGCCAGTCCTCCTCGGTGATTTTGAAGCGTTTGAAGGGGATCTGCTCGCGCTCCTGGAAGCGCTGCAACTGGGTCTGCGGGTCGATGGCCAGCCAGAATTTCACCAGCACCACCCTGGCCTCGACCAGTTGCTCCTCGAAATCGTTGATCTCGCCGTAGGCCCGCAACCAGTCGGCCGGGCTGCAGAAACCCTCGACCCGCTCCACCAGCACCCGGCCGTACCAGGAGCGGTCGAACACGGTGAAATGACCACGGGCCGGAATATGCCGCCAGAAACGCCAGAGATAGGGCTGCGCCCGCTCCTCCTCGGTGGGCGCGGCGATCGGCACGATGCGGTATTGGCGGGGGTCCAGGGCGGCGGCGACCCGGCGGATGGCCCCACCCTTGCCCGCCGCGTCATTGCCCTCGAACACCGCTACCAGGGCATGCCGGCGAAAACGCTTGTCCCGCAGCAGGCCCGACAGGCGCGCCTGTTCGCTGGCCAGCTGCTCCTCATAGAGGTTCTTGGCCAGCGCCTGGCGCATGTCCAGGCTGTCCAGCAGCCCGCGATTATCCAGGCTGGAGGTCAGGGGCGCGGCATGGGGCTGCCCCGAGGGCGGCGCCTGGGTCTGCAGCGCCGCCTGCAATCCCTCCAGCAGGATACGGCCGACGGTCAGGCTCCGGTAATAAGGGTCGGCGCCCTCCACCACGTACCAGGGCGCGTAATCGCGGCTGGAACGGCGCAACACCCGCTCGCCGTAGCGCACGAACTTGTCGTAGGTCTTGGACTGCTGCCAGTCCAGGGGACTGATCCGCCAACTGTGCAGGGGGTCGTTCTGCAGGGTCTTGAGGCGGGCCTTCATCTGCTGCTTGGACAGGTGGAACCAGAACTTGAAGATCAGCGCGCCTTCGTCGCAGAGCATGCGTTCCAGATTCTTGGCGGCATCGATCGCCTGGTCCAGCACCGCGTCCTTGATATGCCCATGCACCCGCCCCTGGATCATCTGGCTGTACCAGTTGCCGAAGAAAATCCCCATCCGTCCCTTGGGTGGCAACTGCCGCCAGTAGCGCCAGACCGGCGGGCGCGCCAGCTCCTCGTCGGTTTGCTGATCGAAGGTACTGACCTGGATCAGCCGCGGGTCCATCCATTCGTTGAGCAGCTTGACCGTCTCGCCCTTGCCGGCCCCCTCCACGCCATTGATCAGGACTATCACCGCGAAGCGCCCCTGCTGCTTCAGTTCGTACTGGGCCTCCAGCAGGGCCTCGCGCAGGGCGGGCTCCTCGGCGTCGAAAGTCTTCTTGTCGATGCGATGGCCGATCTCGGCGGATTCGAACATGGGCTACTCCTGTGGACTGCGCCTGGCGGTGTTTGCGCCGACTACGCAAGGGTACCCGGCGGGATCGCACAGGGTGTTGACCGACAGCATGGATTGAGTTTGCCGCCGGCCAGTCAGGGTCGGGGGAATCGGCTAGAATGCGGCCCTTCTCCTGCCGAAGCCAGTCCATGTCCGACACCCCGCACGCCCAAATCCAGTGGGACGAACAGGGCCAGCCCCAGTCCACCCTGTTCGGCGACGTCTATTTTTCCAATGCCGACGCCCTGGCGGAAACCCGCTACGTGTTCCTCGCCAACAATGACCTGCCGGCGCGTTTTGCCGCGCTACCGGATGGACAGCACCTGACGATAGGCGAGACCGGCTTCGGCACCGGGCTGAATTTTCTCTGCGCCTGGCAACTGTTCGAGCAGGTCGCCGCGCCCCAGGCACGACTGCATTTCGTCAGCGTGGAAAAATATCCCCTGCGCCGCGACGACCTGCAACGGGCCCTGGCCCTGTGGCCGGAACTGGCGCCCTACGCCGACGCGCTGCTCGAGCAATACGTCGCGCTGCATGGCGGCTTCCAGCGCTTGAGCTTCGCCGGCGGGCGGGTGGTGCTGACCCTGCTGATAGGCGACGCCCTGGCGATGCTGCCGCAACTCGACGCGCGGATCGACGCCTGGTTCCTCGACGGCTTCGCCCCGGCGAAGAACCCCGAGATGTGGACCCCCGAGCTGTTCGCCGAACTGGCCCGGCTTTCCGCCCCCGGCACCAGCATCGGCACCTTCACCAGCACCGGCCATGTGCGCCGCGCGCTCAACGCCGCCGGCTTCAAGATGAAGCGGGTGCCGGGCCTCGGGCATAAATGGGAAGTGGTCAAAGGCCAGTTCCTCGGCGAGCCCAGCGCCGCCGGCAAACCCTGGTTCGCCCGCCCGACGCACAGACCGCACGTCAGGCATGCCCTGGTGATAGGCGCCGGCCTGGCCGGGTGCGCCAGCGCGGCCAGCCTGGCCGCCCGCGGCTGGCAGGTCAGCCTGCTGGAACGCCATGCCGACCTGGCCCAGGAAGCCTCGGGCAACCCCCAGGGCGTGCTCTACCTCAAGCTCTCCGCCCATGGCACGGCCCTGTCGCGCCTGATCGTCAGCGGCTTCGGCCATACCCGACGCCTGCTCGAACGGCTGCAGCACGACCGCGACTGGCAGGCCTGCGGCGTGCTGCAACTGGCCTTCGATGCCAAGGAGGCCGCGCGCCAGGCGCAGCTGGCGGCGGCCTTCCCCCCCGAACTGCTGCACGGCCTGGACCAGGCCGCCGCCGAAGCCCGCTGCGGCATCCCCCTGCCCAGCGGCGGCTTGTTCTTTCCCGAGGGCGGCTGGGTCCATCCGCCGGCACTGTGCCGCCTGCTGGCCAGCCACCCGGGCATTCGCCTGCTCACGCACCATGAGGCACTGGAGCTGCGCCGGGGCGACGGCCAGTGGCAGGCCTGGAATGGCGAGCACTGCCTGGCCAGCGCGCCCCTGGTGATCCTGGCCGGGGCCGCGGATATCCGCCGCTTCGCGCCGAGCGCCGAGCTGCCGCTCAAACGTATCCGCGGCCAGATCACCCGCCTGGATGCCACCTCGACCAGCGCCGACCTGCGCGCCGTGGTCTGCGCCGAGGGCTACGTGACCCCCACACGCCTGGGCGAACACACCCTGGGCGCCAGCTTCGACTTCCACAGCGACGACCTCGAACCCAGGGCCGCCGATCACGCCGGCAATCTCGCGCTGCTGCGGGCCATTTCCCCGGACCTGGCCAGCCGCCTGGGCAGCGAGCGCCTCGACCCCGCCACCCTGGCCGGACGCGCCGCCTTTCGCTGCACCAGCCCGGACTACCTGCCCATAGTCGGTCCACTGGCCGATCGCAGTGCCTTCGCCGCGGCCTATGCCGTACTGGCCAAGGATGCCCGGCAGAGCCCGGACACGCCCTGCCCCTGGCTCGAGGGCCTGTATATCAACAGCGGCCACGGTTCCCGCGGCTTGATCACCGCACCGCTGTCCGGCGAGTTGCTGGCCGCTTGGATCGAGGACGAGCCCCTGCCCGTGGCCCGGGACGTGG
>DATDTH010000127.1:0-2486 GCA_035290985.1 Pseudomonas sp.
AGTTCACCTACGCCGGCATCGGCAAGAAAGGCGGTTATTGAAACTAAGGGACGCGGCCCCGGGTCGCGTCCCTCGGAGGTTGCCATGCCACGTTCCGTTCTCGCGCTGCTGCTCCTGGGCCTCGGGCTGCCGGTCCAGGCCGCCGGCTTGCCCAGCTACGAGCTGATCATCCGTGATGGGCACTTCAGCCCGTCGCGGCTCGAAGTGCCCGCCGGGCAGCGCTTCAAGATAGTCCTGCACAACCAGGGGCAGGGGCCGACCGAATTCGAAAGCACACCGCTGCGGGTGGAGAAGGTGCTCTCCCCCGGGGTGAGCTCCTTTGTGGTCATCCACCCGCTCCGGCCCGGCCAGTACCCCTTCTTCGACGAGTTCCATCTCGATCTGCCGGAAGGCGCCATCGTTGCCCGTTAAGGGCATAGTCGCCCGCCAGGGTGTTGCCGCCCACTAGGGGCATTCGGAGTCTCTCCCATGAATCAATCGCTGTTTATCGTCTGGCGGGAAAGTGTCGAGGCCCTGCTGGTGATCGGCATCCTGCACGCCTGGATCAGCCAGCAGGCCGCCCCGCGGCGGCCCCTGCTGTTTCTCTGGGCCGGTGTGGCCGCCGGTCTGCTGCTCTCGGGCTTGCTGGCGCTGACCGTGCTGTTCGCCGGCGAGTGGCTGGCCGGCGCCAGCGGCGAATGGTTCCAGGCGGTGCTGGTGCTGCTGGCCAGTGGGCTGATCCTGCAGATGGTCGGCTGGATGCGCCGCCACGGCCGCACGCTCAAGAGCGAGCTGCAACGCAGCGCCGACGATCAGATGAACCGCTACGGCGGCCTCGGCCTGTTGCTGCTGGCCATGCTCGCGGTCGGCCGCGAAGGCAGCGAGACCGTGGTCTTCCTCTACGGCCTGGGCATCCACAAGCAGGGCGCGGAACTCGGCCGTTTCGCCCTGGGCGGCGCCCTGGGCCTGGGTCTGGCCCTGCTGACCTTCGCCGCGCTGCAAGCCGGCAGCCGCTTCATTTCCTGGCGGCGCTTCTTCATGTGCAGCGAGGCGCTGCTGCTGTTGCTCGGCGCCGCCCTGCTGGTGACCGGCCTGGACCGCATCAGCGGCCAGTTAATGGCCCTGGAACTGCCCGAGCAGGTCTATGGCTGGTTCGGCGATGCCCTCTGGGACAGCTCCGCCTGGCTGGACGACGGCAGCGGGCTGGGCGCAGTCCTGGCCAGTTTCACCGGCTACCGGGCCATGCCGTCGGCGGCCACGGTCGCGGCCCTGGTCGGCTACTGGACCCTGGTCGGCTGCTGGCTGCGGCGCCTGACGCCGGATAGCCCAGCGGTTGCCGCAGCATGCCCGGCCTGAGCCGCCTGGACCCCGCGCTGGGCCGCTTCGGCGATGCCCTGCGCCGCCATGGACGCCTGATCCGCGGCCTGCAGTGGGCGGTGGTGACCTTTTACCTCCTGTTGCTGGTTCTGCCCGCCCTGCTGCCCTTGCCGGACAGCCAGGCGCGGATCCTCGACGACCTGACCCTGCTGGCGCAATTCGTCTTCTGGGGTCTCTGGTGGCCCTTCGTGCTGGTCTCGATCCTGCTGTTCGGCCGCCTCTGGTGCGGGGTGCTCTGCCCGGAAGGCGCGCTCAGCGAGTGGATCAGCTGGCGCGGCCTGGGTCGTGGTACCCCGCGCTGGCTGCGCTGGGGCGGCTGGCCGACCCTGGGTTTCATCCTGACCACCGTCTATGGCCAGTTGATCAGTGTCTACGACTATGCCCAGGCGGCGCTGCTGATACTCGGCGGCTCGACCCTGGCGGCCATGCTGGTGGGCTTTTTCTATGGCCGCGGCAAGCGCATCTGGTGCCGCTACCTGTGCCCGGTCAGCGGCGTCTTCGCCCTGCTCGCCCGCCTGGCGCCCGTGCATTACCGGGTGGATGAACAGCGCTGGCTGGACAACCTGGCGCCACGGCTGCCCCCGCCCAACTGCGCGCCCCTGCTGGATATCCGCCGCATGCAGGGCGCCGCCGACTGCCACGCCTGCGGCCGCTGCAGCGGTCAGCGCGGCGCCGTGCAACTGATCGCCCGCTCCAGCAACCAGGAGATACTGCAGAGCCAGCCGGACCGTCAATCGCCCTGGGACAGCCGCCTGCTGCTGTTCGGTGTGATCGGCCTGGCCATGGGCGCCTTCAACTGGACCCTCAGCCCCTGGTTCATCGCCCTCAAGCAGGGGCTGGCCACTTGGCTGGTGGAGCGCGACCTGCTCTGGCCCCTGCAAGACAACGCGCCCTGGTGGCTGCTCACCCACTACCCCGAGGTCAACGACAGCTTCAGCTGGCTCGATGGCGCCTCGATCCTGCTGTACCTGGCCTCCAGCGCCCTGCTGCTGGGCGGCGGCCTGTGGCTGCTGCTGCGCCTGGCCGCCCGACTGGCCGGCCAGCCCGCCCTCTACCCCAGTCTGGCCCTGAGTCTGATTCCCCTGGGGGCCGGCGGGCTGTTCCTCGGGCTCTCGTCCACCACCGTCAAA
>DATDTH010000128.1:0-3864 GCA_035290985.1 Pseudomonas sp.
CGGCCGCGGATCATCGCCAGGGGCACCTGCAACTGCTGCGGCCTCCCGGGGCTGGTGTGGGGCACGCTGCGGTAGATGTCGATCTCGGTGGCCGGGTCGAAGCGCAGCCGCAACCCGTCGCCGCTCGGGTGCAGGCCGCAACTGAGGTAGGCCTCCAGGCATTCCGGGTCGAAACGGCGGAACAGCGCCTTGCCGGCGAAGTAGCTGCGCGCCTCGTCCCGATCGGCGAAGGCCTCGCGCCGTCCCAGGGTGCGCCCGGCCGGGGTGATCCGGTCAATGAAACCGAAGCGCTTGGCCGCGCGTATCACCAGCTTATCCGCCAGGGTCAGCACCGGCGAATCGAGCATCACCACGCCGCGGTACAGGTCCGGTCGCAGCAAGGCGGCGTGGTAATGCAGCACCCCGCCCAAGGAGTGACCGACGCCCCAGACCGCCTCGCCCCGGGCATCCAGGTGATGCACCAGTTCGTCGACCAGGTTGCCCCAGTTGTCGTCCACCGGAAATCGCGGGTCGTGCCCGTGCTGCTCCAGATGCCGCACCTGGTAGTCCGGCGCCAGGGCGGCGAACAGCTTGCCGTAGGTCGCTGAAGGAAAACCATTGGCGTGAGCGAAAAACACCTGCTGCGTCATACCGACCCGCTTCGAAAGAGAACCTGGCGCTGATTGTGCGCAAGACAGCCGCCAGGGACAACGCCCGTAACGGCCAGGAATGATGCCAGTCCGGCCAAGCTTATGATCCGAACGCACTCGCCCCGGCGCGCCCGTCAACCCGTCAACAAGTCGCTAAACCTTGGGCGCCACCTGCCCCAGGGGCACTATGGCCATGGTCAGCCGGGAGATGCAGCTGGGCTTGCCGTCCTCCCCGCTCAGGCGGATATCCCAGACATGGGTGGTACGCCCCAGGTGCACGGCCCGCGCCACCGCCGTGACCCGGCCGCTGCGCAGGCCGCGCAGGTGATTGGCGTTGACCTCGAGCCCGACGCACTGGTACTGGCTGCTGTCGATGCACAGGTGGCTGGCGGTGGAGCCCAGGGTTTCCGCCAGCACCACCGAAGCCCCGCCATGCAGCAGGCCATAGGGCTGATGGGTACGCGCATCGACCACCATGCTGGCAGTCAGGGACTCCTCGTCGAAAGCCTCGAAGCGGATGTCCAACTGTTCACCTATGGTGTTTTTAAGAAAACCGTTGAGCTGTTGCAAGTCCGGCGTGCTGCGCCATAAGCCCATATTCCTGCCTCCTGCTCGGTTGGTTGAATCCGGATTGGCCCCGCGACGAACGTCCAGTGACCGACGCCCATGACCTCGCTCAGTCATGCCAGAGCACGCTCTCGCGGCTCGCGCTCCAGGCTTCGAAATGCGGCCCGTAGGCCCCTTCCACCACGCTGCGCTTGATCTTCAGGGTCGGGGTCAGAAAGCCGTTGTCCACCGCCCAGGTTTCCTTGACCAGCACCAGCCCCAACAGGCGTTCATGCTTGTCCAGCGCGCCGTTGACCTCCTCCAGCAGGGCCTTGAGGCTGCCTTCCAGCTCGGAGCGGGTGCCACGCCGACCGACCTCGGACAGCACGCAGAGCGCCAGGGGCTGTGGCATGCCATCCCCCACCACACAGACCTGCTCGATCCGTGCATGCATCGCCAGGCGATTTTCGATCGGTGCCGGGGCGACGTATTTGCCCTTGCTGGTCTTGAAGATTTCCTTGATCCGCCCGGTCAGGCGCAGGTTGCCTTCGGCGTCCTGCTCGCCCTTGTCGCCGGTGCGCAGAAAGCCGTCACCGGTCAGGCTTTCCGCGGTTTTTTCCGGGTCTTTATAGTAGCCCTGCATGGTCGCCTGGCTGCGCACCAGGACCTCGCCCTGCTCGCTGATCCGCACCTCCACATCGGGGCTGGACTGACCGATCCAGCCGGTTTTCTGCTTACCCTTGCGACAGACATGGGAATAGCCGCAATTCTCGGTCATGCCATAGACCTCCAGCACCTCCAGACCCAGGCGGCGATACCACTTCAGCAGCGTCTCGGGCACTGGCGCGGCGCCGCACAGGGCAACACGCACGGCGTCCAGGCCCAGACCGGCGAGCACCTTGCGTCCGACCAGCGGCCCGAGCAGCGGCAGCTTGAGCAGGAAATCCAGGCGGCTCGCCGAGGTCTTGGCATAGACCCCCATCTGGAACTTGCTCCAGATCCGTGGCACCGCGAAGATCACGGTCGGCCGCGCGCGCTTGAGGTCGACCAGGAAGGTGTCCAGGCTGTCGGCGAAATACACCATCATACCCGAATAGAGCGAGGCCAGTTCGACGATCATGCGCTCGGCCACATGGCAGAGCGGCAGGTAGGAGAGCACCCGGTCCGCCTCCCCCACGCCGAACAACGCCTTGCCATGGCCCGCGGCGAAACTGAAATTGCTGAAGTTGTGCATCACCCCTTTCGGCGTGCCCGTGGTGCCCGAGGTGTAGATGATGGTCGCCAGTCGATCGGCCGCCATGCTCGGGTTATCGCGGATCGGCGTGCAGGCCTGCAGCGCGTTCCAGTCCAGGTCGAAGTGGCCTTGCGGGTGCAGCGGCAAAGCGATGGTGCGCAGGCCGGCCGGCATGCCCGTGGCCATGGCCGGCCAGTCGTCCAGCTTGCCGATAAAGGCCAGTGCCGCCTGGGAATGCTCCAGCACCTGGCGTGCCGAATCGGCGGTCAGATTGGGGTACAGCGGCACCGAGACATGCCCGGCCATCCAGATCGCCAGGTCGGCGATGATCCAGTGCGCGCAATTCTTCGAGATCAGGGCGATCCGACTGCCCTCGGGCAGTTCCTGGCCCCGCAACCAGCTGGCGGCGCGCCGGGCCTGGTCGCCGACATCCGACCAGCTCAGCTCCAGCAACTGTCCCCCGGACTGAGGCTGGACCAGGTAAAGCTTGTTCGGGTGACGCGCTTCGCGCTCGTAAAACACCTCGAGCGGCAAACGGACGGCATGGGTCACAGGGCCTCCTCCTTTCTTATTTGTTTTATTCCGCGGGGAAACTACCAAGCACTTGCTTGGTAAATATTCCACGGGGCGGCGGGAGGCGCAAGTTAAGAAATGTTTCAACCTGAACAGGGGGCGTGAAGACAAGGCGTTCGAGGCAGTAGCGCCGTAGGCAGGACGCGCTACGGTAAACGTAGGCTGTACTCGCCGAAGGCAGTACGGCACAGGGAGCCCACTCCGGAACGCAGGCCGCGGCCCAAGGTGGCGAGTCCACAGGATGTGTGGACTGCAGTTGCACTACGCGTCGAGTCCACCAGTTGGTGGACTGCCGCTAAACGGCGCATCGAGTCCACCCTACGGCGCGTCGAGGCCACCAGGCGCGCCTTAACGTAGCGACGCCCGGTCCACCCTACGCGGGGTGGTGCAACTCGCCCAGGCGCATCAGGCCGGCGGCGATGAAATCACCGTCCAACCCTGCCAGGCTGGCGGTTTGCAGCGGCAGGGGGCTTTGCAGATGGCCATGCAGCAATAGCCCGGCCAGGTGACCGAGCAAGGGGTTGTGACTGACCAGCAGGCATTCGCCAAGCTCGAAGTCATCCAGCTGGCCCACCACCGCGCGCGGATCGTCATCCGGCGTCAGCCAGGGTACGGTAATGATGCCACCGGCAAAGCCCAGGGCCTCAGCCACCAGTGCGGCGGTCTGCTGGGCGCGCAGATAGGGGCTGGCGATAATAGTGGTCAGCGGACGCCCCAGCAGGTGTGCGGCGGCGCTCAGGACTTCCTCGCGACCCGCCGCGGTCAGTGGCCGTTCAGCATCGCTGCGCGCCCGGGGCTCCGCCTCGCCGTGCCGCAACAGCCAGAGTCTCACAGGTCGGGCTCTTCGTCGCGCGCCGGGTGGGGGGCCGGCGGCACGGCATG
>DATDTH010000129.1:0-10119 GCA_035290985.1 Pseudomonas sp.
ACGCGGCGAAGACCGCGCGCCTGTCCCACGACGGCGCTTGTCTCGCGGCCGCCCAACAGCTGGCGCTGCTGCATGAGCGCCAGCAGCACAACCAGACCCAACTAAGCGCCAGCGCCGCGCGCCTGCAGGACCTGCAGAGCCAGTTGCAGGCTCTTGAAAACGCCCTGACGACCGCCCTTGCGGCCGTGGACCATGGCTTGCCGGCGGACGGTGACGCGTGGCTGGCTGAACGGGAACGCGAATGGCAGGCCTGGCAGCAGGCCCAGGAACACCTGCACCAGCTGGAGCGCCAGCAGCTGGCGCAACGGGTCGCGCGGGACAACGCGACCCAGCAGGCGACGCACTGGCAGCAGGGCTGGGCGGCCCTCGCGCTGGACGCGCCGGCCGACCTGGCGGCCTGCGCCGAACCGGCCCTGGCCTTGCAACAGGTCGAGGCCGAGCTGCTGCAGACCCAGGCTCGCGCCCACGCGCTGCTCGGCCGGCAACAGTCGCTGAGCGAACAGCTGCTGCGCCAGCAGCATGAACAGCTGGAGAAGGCCCGGCTCTGGGTCCTGGCTCTGGCGCAAAGCCCATTCGCCGACGAGGCGGCCTTTCAGGCGGCGCTGTTGAGCGACGTGCAGCGCGATGGGCTGCAACGACTCAAGAATGGTCTGGACAAGGCCCTGACCGAGGCCCAGGCCCTGCAGGCCGCGGCCGAGCAGCGCCTGCTGGTGCTGCGGGCCGAGAGCCTGGGCGAGGTGGACCGCCCGCAGCTGGATGAACAGCTGCTGGCGCTTGGCGAGCAGTTGAAAGGCCTCGGCCAGCGCCAGGGTGAACTACGCGCGCAGCTGGAGGGCGACGCGGCCCGGCGTCGTGGCCAGCAAGGCCTGTTCGCCGAGATCGCCGCCAAGGCCCAGGTCCATGACCTCTGGCAGCACCTCAACGGCCTGATCGGCTCGGCCGACGGCGCCAAATACCGCAAGTTCGCCCAGGGTCTGACCCTGGATCACCTGGTCTACCTGGCCAACCAGCAATTACAGCGCCTGCATGGCCGCTACCAGCTCGGGCGACGCGCGGGCGGCGACCTGGAGCTGGAAGTGGTCGACACCTGGCAGGGCGACGTGGCGCGGGACTGCAAGACCCTGTCCGGCGGCGAGAGTTTTCTGGTCAGCCTGGCGCTGGCCCTGGCCCTGTCGGATCTGGTCAGCCACAAGACCAGCATCGACTCGCTGTTTCTCGACGAAGGCTTCGGCACCCTGGACGGCGAAACCCTGGAAGTGGCCCTGGATGCCCTGGATGCGCTGAACGCCAGCGGCAAGATGATAGGCGTCATCAGCCATGTGGAGGCGCTCAAGGAGCGCATCCCGGTGCAGCTCAAGGTACACAAGGCCGTGGGCATGGGTTACAGCAGCCTGGACCGGGCGTTTCGGGTCGGCCACTAGCCGCTGGCGACCTGCTGGTGCAGGTGGCGGGCCACGCCGGCCAAGCGTTCGCCGAGCTTGACCAGGGCTTCCTGGGACGCCAGCAGCTCGCCGCTGGCTTCGCGCTGACGCTGGCTGGCGGCATGTTGCGCGGCGCTGTCGTTGCGCAGCCGTTCCAGTTGGCCGTGGGCCTGGGCCAAGGCCTGGCTCTGGCCGGAGATGGTGCTGGACAGCGCCTGGGTCCGGGTGGCGTTGTCGTTGAGTACGCCACTGACTTCGGCCACTTCCTGGGTGCCGGTGTTCACCGTCAACTGGGAGTCATCGAGGACCTTCTGCACCGCGTCCGCGGTCTGGTTGCTGCGCTGCGACAAGCTGCGCACTTCGTCGGCGACCACGGCGAAGCCGCGGCCATGCTCGCCGGCGCGTGCCGCTTCGATGGCGGCGTTGAGTGCCAGCAGGTTGGTTTGCGCGGCGATCGAACTGATCATCTGCATGGCCTCGGCGATCCGCTGATTGCTCTGCTGAATGGCCTGCATGCTCGATTGCGCTTGTTGCATGCGCTGGGCGCAGTCCGTCACCTGGACAGTGCTCTGCTGGGTGTCGCCGCTCAGTTGCTGCATATGGCGGGTGCTGTGCGCCAACTGCTCGAGCACTTCCAGCAACGCCTGATCGAGCACCTGCATGGCGTCGGCCTGGCTCTGCACATCGTCGTCGATGCTCTGGCAGCGCTGGCGGATAGGTCCGAGGGTCTGGTGCAGTTGCTGGGACAGTTGCAGCAGTTCGCCGGCGCACTGGCGTACTTCGTCGAGCAAGGCTTCCAGGCTGCGGCTGCTGCTCGCCACGGCCTGGCTCTGGGCTTCGGCGCTCTGCCAGTTCTGCTGGGCTTCGTGGAGGGCGTCATGGCGCAGTTTGGCGCTGTACCATTGGGCCAGCCAGGTGGTGATCAGCGGTAACAGGTAGCCGGAATATTGATTGACCATGGCGTCCCGCGGGCTCAGTTCGAAGACGGGCAAGACGGCCCCCGAGCGATCCAGATAGATCAGCCAGGCGATAAAGCAGAACTGCAGCGCGCTCCAGAGCAACGCCCCGAGCCCGCCCGCCAGCAGGTAGGCAAAGACAATGGTCACCACCGGCCAGAACAGGTGCGCGGAATGCAGGCCGCCCAGGTGATAGATCAGGATCATCGAGTAACTGCTGGTGAGGACCAGCGACAGGTTGCTCAGCACCGGCACCGACAGCCAGGCATTGCGCAGCATCAGCAGGATCAGCGGCATGCCGAACACCAGCAGCAGGGCGCCCTGGACCAACGCGGCATTGCCCAGTTTTCCCCATTTGAGGGCGCTGTACAGGCCGATCACGCTGCCGCAGACCGAGAAGAACGCCAGGGTACGGCTTTGCAGGCGCAGCCCCTGGTTTTCCAGGTCCGCGGGCAGGAACAGGTTGAGGAAACCCTGGCGTGGTGTATCCATTTTCACCTCTGGCACTGTGGTTCCGTTTTCGTTCTGGAGTTATCGGCAGGTGGCGCACGGAAATGAGCTTTTGCCAGGATTATTTCTACAGCCGTACCGCCGGCATAGCCGGCGCCTTCTCCGGCCGAAGCGAGTCTTGCGGAGTAACCGGCTATTGAGCTTCGAAATGCCCGTGGCGTGGAAGCCGACGCCCTATATGGAAGGGCTGGCGTTCGAGGAAAACAGGCTAATCCGGATGACAAGTCGGGAGAAGTCCGTAGCATACGCGCTCTCCCGGAAGCCCTCCTCCAAGGATGCTGCATGCTGCACCTCAAGCCGCTGACCTCAGGATTTTCACCCATCAAGCTGCATGACATCCATTTCCTGATCGCGGAGGGTCGAGTCAAGGACGTTCAGGCGGTGCTGGAGTCTTTCTTTCTGTCACCGCACAGTTGCACGACCCTCGATCCGCTGGAGGAAACCCGTGGTGTCTACCTGTTGCAGGGGGCGCAGCAGTGGGTGTTGAAGCACAATCACCTGACCAGTTGGAAAAAACAGCTGGTGAATTTTTTCGGCATCAAGAAAACCTATGGTTTGCATGACCTGACCAACGAATTCATCAATCTGCAAAAAATCTCGGCGGTGGCTGATTTCGTTCCGCGCGTGTTTGCCTATGGCTATCGCACCCGGCGACTGTGTTTTCTCCAGGAGGAATATCTGCTGATCGGCTATTTCGCCGAGCATTGCGACGTCGACGAACGCCTGCAAAGCAGTCCCGAGCAGGCCGAGCGGGTGCTCGAGCAGATTTTCGAGCTCTTCAGTCGCATGCTCGCGCTGGGTTTCTGTCACCTCGACCCGCACCCCAAGAACATCATGATCGGCCCGGATAACCAGCTGCGGCTGATCGATTTCGAATGTTGTTCACACAAGGTGTTGAGTCAGGACTTCGCGCTTGGCTTTTTGCATGGCTATTTCTACGCCTATTGGTTCAAGCGCTTTATCGACAAGGATCTCTACCACCGACTCAGCAGCCACTACCTGGCGCGCGCCCACCCCGGGCTCGATCGGGGGGTGTTCGAGCCCGTGTACAGGCAGTTCAGGGATCACAAGGTCGGGCGCAGTACCCGCTATTCGGTCATGACTTCGGCAGCGGCACAGCGCGCTTTTTTGGCGTCGTTGACGCGTTAGAGCGTTTTCAGGAGGCGCTGGTCTGTATTTGAGCGCCTGTCCGCGTGGGTTACGCCGCGCGGCAGGTTCCGCATGGGGAGCAGACCGGCTTTCTGCGCGGCTAACGCCACCCTACACCTGGTGCGGGGGGCTAACCTTGCGGGCGATTCTCGATGCCGAGGTTAGCCCTCGATCAGCACGCCGCGCAGCAGGATTTCGCGGCGTTCCTTGCGTCCAACGATGACATGCTTGCAGGCGTGGAAAAACGTATCGAACCGCTGCCGATCCAGGCCGGGGTAGGCCAGCAGTGCGTCGTTGACCAGTTGATCGTAACGGGCCTCGTCTATGTAGTTCAGCACGCAGCGTTGATAGAGAAAGCCGAACTGAAAACCCAGGGTTTCGGCGAAGTGGGTGGCCTTGCCGATATGGCAGTTCTCCAGGTCGATGACCTTCAAACTGCGCGGGTTTTGCGGCGAGAGCATCAGGTTCTCGACCCACAGGTCGAGGTGAAACACCTGCTGCTCATGCTGCTGACGCATAAGATCGAAGGCGTCGAGCAGAAAGGTTTCCACTTCGGCTTCGGGTCGTTTCAGCCATTCCACGCCGTTGAGGCAACCATCCAGGCACTCGCTGACCAGGAAGATTTCCGTGACCAGGCCGTGGCCCACCCGGCGATAGCCGAAGCCCTTGAGCCGCGGCATGGCCAGTCCGCGCCGGTAGGCTTCGGAGGTATTGATCAGTTCCGCGATCGGCCAGTCGAGGCCGCCCTTTCTGCGCGCCTTGCCCAGGGTCATGCGCAGCCGTGAGCGCAGATTCTCGATCAACGAGCTCTTCACGAACAGGGCGCACTGTTGCACGTGCAGCACGCGGGCGATGCGCCGGGAGGTATAGGAGTGGCCGCGTTCCGCGATCAAGCCGCTGATGGCCTGGATGATATCGCCGACGCTGGCGTCATCCAGATGCAGGGTCAGATCACCGAAGCGCAGAGTGAAGGGGAACTCTTGCAGGAACGGTTTCAGATAAAGCACAACTGCATCCTTGCGTACGAACGAGTGCGTGGACGATAGCTATATGCCTTTATGCTGACAACAAAGAATTCACATAATTTTCACATTTCTGTCTTTCGCGTCGAGCTGTCGGTCCTGCCCATCGATGGGTTCGCGGCCCCCTGTTCAGAGGTCAGAGGTACGCTGCGGGCTCAGAGCCCCAGCATGTCCCGCGCCAGGGCTTCGGCGACACGCACGCCATCCACCCCCGCCGAGAGGATGCCGCCGGCATAGCCGGCGCCTTCGCCGGCCGGGTACAGGCCCTTGACGTTGAGGCTCTGCAGGTTCTCGCCGCGGGTGATGCGCAGCGGCGAGGAGGTGCGGGTCTCGATGCCGGTGAGTACCGCATCGTGCAGGGCAAAGCCCTTGATCTGCTTGTCGAAGGCCGGCAAAGCTTCGCGTATGGCCTCGATGGCAAAGGCCGGCAGGGCCGTGGCCAGGTCGCCCAGGCGCACCCCGGGTTTGTAGGAGGGCTCGACGCTGCCCAGGGCGGTGGACGGCTTGCCGGCGATAAAGTCGCCGACCAGTTGCCCCGGAGCCTCGTAGGTGCCGCCACCGAGGACGAAGGCGTGGGACTCCAGGCGTTCCTGCAGCTCGACGCCGGCCAGCGGGCCGCCCGGAAAATCCACCTCCGGGGTGATGCCGACCACTATGCCAGCGTTGGCGTTGCGCTCGTTGCGCGAGTACTGGCTCATGCCGTTGGTCACTACCCGGTTCGGCTCGGAGGTGGCGGCGACCACGGTGCCGCCCGGGCACATGCAGAAGCTGTAGACCGCGCGGCCGTTCTTGGCGTGGTGCACCAGTTTGTAGTCGGCGGCCCCGAGTTTCGGGTGCCCGGCGAACTTGCCCAGGCGCGCCCGGTCGATCAGCGATTGCGGGTGTTCGATGCGAAAGCCCACGGAGAAGGGCTTGGCTTCCAGGTGCACACCGCGGGCGTGGAGCATGCGGAAGGTGTCGCGGGCGCTGTGGCCGAGGGCGAGCACCACATGCCGACTGTGCAGCTGCTCGCCGCTGGCCAGGGTCAGGCCCAGCAGTTGGCCGTCTTCGATCAGCAGGTCGGTGACCTTCTGCTCGAAGCGGATCTCCCCGCCCAGGGCCTCGATCTGATGGCGCATATGCTCGACCACCCCGGTCAGGCGGAAGGTGCCGATATGCGGTTTGTTGACGTAGAGGATCTCCGCCGGCGCGCCGGCCTTGACGAACTCGTGCAGTACCTTGCGCCCCAGGTGCTTGGGGTCCTTGATCTGGCTATACAGCTTGCCGTCGGAAAAGGTCCCGGCGCCGCCCTCGCCGAACTGCACGTTGGACTCCGGGTTGAGCACGTTCTTGCGCCACAGGCCCCAGGTATCCTTGGTGCGCTGGCGCACTTCCCTGCCTCGCTCCAGGACAATGGGCTTGAAACCCATCTGCGCCAGCAGCAGGGCGGCGTAGATGCCACAGGGACCGAAGCCTACCACCAGCGGCCGCTCGGTCAGGGCCTCGGGGGCCTGGCCCACGGGGTGGTAGCGGGTGTCCGGCGCCACGCCGATATGCCGATCCTCGGCGAAGCGGGCCAGCAGTGCCGCTTCGTCGCGGACCTCGAAATCGATGGTGTAGATGAAGCAGAGTTCGGCGGATTTCTTCCGGGCATCGTAGCTGCGCTTGAACAGGCTGAAGTCCAGCAGCTCCTCGGAGGGGATACCCAGTCGCTGCAGGAGGGCGGGGCGCAGGGCTTCTTCGGCGTGGTCGATCGGCAGCTTGAGTTCGGTGATTCGCAGCATGGGCAATCCAGGTCAGGGCCGGTGGCAACCCGGCAGCTTTTCGCAAGGCGGCGATTATAAACCTTTTATCGGTGCAGCTCCTGCGCAGGAGCGGGCCATGCCAGCGATGGGTAAGGCTGCGCAAAGCGCAACCCGATCAGGCCTTGCGCCAGGCCAGCATGACATCGAGCATGCGGTTGGCGAAGGCCCATTCGTTGTCGTACCAGGCCAGCACCTTGACCAGGTTGTCCTGCACGCGGGTGTGGTTGAGGTCGACCACACAGGACACCGGGTAGCCGTTGAAGTCGCTGGACACCAGGGGCACCTGGTTGCATTCCATCACCCCGCTGGGCAGCCGCGCGGCGCCCTGCTGCAGGGCCGCGTTGATCGCCTCGACGCTGGTCGACTGTTCGGCGGTGAAGGTCAGGTCGAGCAGCGAGACATTGGGCGTCGGCACCCGGATCGACAGGCCATCGAGGCGCCCGGCCAGTTCCGGCAGCACCAGGCCGATGGTCTTGGCGGCCCCCGTGCTGGTGGGGATCATCGACAGCGCGGCGGCCCGGGCGCGGTAGAGGTCGCTATGGGCCTTGTCCAGCAGGTTCTGGTCGTTGGTGTAGGAATGCACGGTGTTGATCAGGCCCTGGCGGATGCCCACGGCCTGGTGCAGGACCATGGCCAGCGGCGCCAGGCAGTTGGTGGTGCAGGAGGCGTTGGAGACGATCCGCTTGTCGCCCAGCAACTGGTGATTCACGCCATAGACCACGGTCAGGTCGGCGCTTTCCAGGGGGTGGGAGAGCAGCACATGGGCGGCGCCGGCGGTGAGGTGCTGCTCGACCTGGGCACGTTTTTTCAGCTTGCCCGTGCATTCCAGCACCAGGTCCACCCCCAGTTGGGCCCAGGGCAACTGGGCCGGTTCGCGTTCCTGGAGCAGGCGGATGCGCTGGTCGTTGACCAGCATCTGATCGTCGCGCAGGTCGACCTGGCCGGGGAAGCGGCCGAAGGTGGAGTCGAAGCGGGTCAGGTGGGCCAGGGTGTTGTAGTCGCCCAGGTCATTGATCGCCTCGAGGCGGATCCGGTGCTCCAGGCCGCGCTCGAACAGGGCGCGGACCAGGGCCCGGCCTATGCGTCCATAACCGTTGATCGCGATGCGCAGCATAAAAACCTCCAAGGGACTCGGTAGATTTCAGCTTAGGCCGCCTTAGGCCGCCGTATCGGGCGATGTTCACTTCAATGCTGGGGTAAAAGGTCGCAGGCACGTTTCCGTAAGCCTAGGCTGGGTAGAGCCGCTGTCCGGCGAAACCCAGCGAGCTTGGGCGAGGCCGGCGCAGCTCAATCGTCGCGCGCGCCGCCTTGGTAGGCACAACCGCGCTGGACCTGGCCATCCAGGCGCAATTCGGCGGACAGGTGCTGCACGCCGCCGTCCTCTGAAACGCAGCGCTGGGGGGCGACCCAGAGTTCCAGGCGTTGGCCATTGGCCTCGCTGGTCAGGCTGAGGCGGTCTTCCGGCAATTGTTCTTCCACATAGGGCAGGACCAGCGGCGATTGGCCGGGGCGTTCGAGGATCAGGCCCTTGGCGCTGACCGCCAGGCTCCAGGAGGGGCCGCTGGCCTGCAGGGTCAGGTGCTTGAAGTTGGCATCGTCGCAGCCCGGGCCCTGCTGCAGGCGATAGCGCTGGAGCACCTCGAACTGGCCGTCGCTGTCCGCGTTCGGGCTGGCGGCGAGACGGCCGCGCAGGTCGGCGAACAGCGGGGCGCCCGGGGTGAGCAGGCCGGCGGCGTCCTCGGTCAGGCCGCTCTTGGCGCTGCTCTTGAGCTCCAGGCGCCGCTGTTCCTGGCAGGGGCGCAGCAGCCACTGGCCATTTTGCAGCGTCAACTCACCCTGCAGGCGTACCGGCGCGGCCGCAACGCTCTCGGGCTGTTCGTGGAACAGCTGGCAGCTGGCGAGAGTCGGAATCAAGGCAAAGAACAGGGCGCGGGCGGCGTGCATCGTGGGTCTCCTAACGTGGGCCTCCTCAAGTGCGGCCACGTTACCCAGGCGGGTCGCCGATCACAAGGGCGGAAAGGGCGGAGCGGATGATGATCCAGTGCAGGCGCGTGTATGAGCCCGCGGAAGCGGCCGACGGCTACCGGGTACTGGTGGACCGGCTATGGCCGCGGGGGCGTCGCAAGGCGGACCTGGCCCTGGATGCCTGGCTGCGGGAGGTGGCACCTTCGGCCGCGTTGCGCAAAGCCTTCGGCCATCACCCTGAGGGCTTCGAGGCCTTTCGCGAGCGCTACCGCGCCGAACTGGCGGCCCATCCCGAGTACTGGATGGGGCTGCTGGACAAGGCGCGGCAGGGCTCCCTGACCCTGCTGTTCGCGGCCAAGGAGCAGCAGCGGAACAACGCCCGGGTGCTCGCCGAATTTCTCGAGGAGGAACTGGAGCGCCAACGCCCCGGCAGCTCGCCGGTCTGTTATGCCGGCGAATCGAGTTAGCGTTTCTTTGTCTTCAGGCTCGGCGAGCAAGGGGCATTTTTCGTAGCCTGGATAAGCCTTGGCGCAATCCGGGGCAACGGCGTCCCGGATTGCGCTGCGCCTATCCGGGCTACCAGATACTGCAGACTTCGCTGGACATTTTCGGGCGGGTTAGAGGCGCAGAAAGCCGGACTGGCAATCCGCGCGATCCCCGCCGCGCGGCGTAACCCGCCAGTGCCGCGAGCGGGTTAGAGCAAGCCGTCGGCCTCGAGCAGGGTTTCCAGGCAGTGCTCTTCGATGCCGTAAAAGGCCTTGATACCCTGGATCTTCTCCAGCAGTTCGGCCGGGTTCACCGGTTCGGTGCGCTTCACCGCCAGGATCATCTTGTTCTTGTTGGTGTGCTCCAGGGAGACGAACTCGAACACCTTGGTCTCGTAGCCGCAAGCCTCCAGCAATAGGGCGCGCAGGCTGTCGGTGACCATCTCCGCTTCCTGGCCCAGGTGCACGCCGTATTGCAGCATGGGCCGCAGCAGGGCCGGGCTGTGCATCTGCGGGCGGATCTGTTTATGGCAGCAGGGCGAACACATGATGATGGCGGCGCCGCAGCGGATCCCCAGGTGGATGGCGTAATCGGTGGCTACGTCGCAGGCGTGCAGAGCGATCATGATGTCCAGGGCCGCGGGGGTGTAGCTGCGCACATCGCCATGCTGGAAGGCCAGGCCCGGCTGCTCCAGCCGGGCCGCCGCCGCATTGCCCAGGTCCACCATGTCCTCGCGCAGTTCCACCCCGGTGACCCGGGCGTCCAGCCCCAGGCTGGCGCGCAGGTAGTCGTGCATGGCGAAAGTCAGGTAGCCCTTGCCCGAGCC
>DATDTH010000130.1:0-10548 GCA_035290985.1 Pseudomonas sp.
AAATCGTGTTTCGTGGCGTGCGCGAGGTCATCCAGACCCACGGCCCGGTGACCATGGGCATCGAAAAGGTCTTTATGGCGAAAAACGCCGACTCGGCCCTCAAGCTGGGCCAGGCCCGGGGCGCGGCGCTGGTCGCGGCCATGGAGGAGGGGCTGGAGATCGCCGAGTACAGCGCGACCCAGGTCAAGCAGGCCCTGGTCGGCAGCGGCGGGGCGGACAAGCAGCAGGTGCAACTGATGGTGATGCATCTGCTGAAACTGACCCAGAAACCGCAGATCGACGCCTCCGATGCCCTGGCCATCGCTCTCTGTCATGCCCATACCCGTTCCAGCCTGATTCCCCATGGCCTGCAGGGCGCCCGCAGTCGCGGCGGGCGGTTGCGCCTGTGAGATCGGCTTTCAATACGCTCTTCGGCTCGCGCCGGCTGCCGCCCCATGCGGCTCGACCTGTACAGGATGCAACGACATGATTGGACGCCTGCGCGGCACCCTGGCGGAAAAACAACCGCCCCATCTGATCCTGGATGTAAATGGCCTGGGCTATGAGCTGGAGGTACCGATGAGCACGCTCTACCGCCTGCCGGCGCTGGGCGAGCCGCTGACCCTGCACACCCACCTGGTGGTGCGCGAGGATGCCCAGTTGCTTTACGGGTTTTTCGAGAAGCGCGAGCGCGAGCTGTTTCGCGAGCTGATTCGCCTCAATGGCGTCGGCCCCAAGCTGGCCCTGGCCCTGATGTCCGGCCTGGAAGTGGATGAGCTGGTACGTTGCGTGCAAGCGCAAGACACTTCGGCCCTGACCCGGATTCCCGGGGTGGGCAAGAAAACCGCCGAGCGCTTGTTGGTGGAATTGAAGGATCGCTTCAAGGCCTGGGAGGCCGTGCCGGGCATCTCTACCTTCGCACTTGAACCTCGGCTGGCGGCCGGGGTCTCAAGCGCGGAGAATGATGCGGTCAGTGCGTTGATTTCCCTTGGCTTCAAACCCCAGGAAGCCAGTCGGGCGGTAGCCGCCGTGCAGGAAGACGGTTTGAGTAGTGAAGACATGATCCGTCGTGCATTGAAGGGAATGGGTTAAGTGATCGAAGCCGACCGCCTGATTGCCGCTCGCGGGGCCGACCGCGAAGAACAGTTGGACCGGGCCATCCGGCCCCTGCGCCTGGCCGACTATATCGGCCAGCCCAAGGTTCGCGAGCAAATGGAGCTGTTCATCCAGGCGGCCAAGGGTCGCAGCGAGGCCCTGGACCATACCCTGATCTTCGGGCCGCCCGGCCTGGGCAAGACCACCCTGGCCAATATCATCGCCCAGGAAATGGGGGTGTCGATCAAGAGCACCTCGGGCCCCGTATTGGAGCGCCCGGGCGATCTGGCCGCCATGCTGACCAATCTCGAGCCGGGCGATGTGTTGTTTATCGACGAGATCCATCGGCTGTCGCCGATAGTCGAGGAGGTGCTGTACCCGGCCATGGAGGACTTCCAGCTTGATATCATGATCGGTGAGGGCCCGGCAGCCCGCTCGATCAAACTCGACCTGCCGCCTTTCACCCTGATCGGCGCCACCACTCGGGCCGGCATGCTGACCAACCCCCTGCGCGACCGCTTCGGCATCGTCCAGCGCCTGGAGTTCTATAACATCCCCGACCTGGCGACCATAGTCGGGCGTTCGGCCGGCATACTCGGGTTGCCGATTGAGGCGGAGGGTGGCTACGAGATCGCCCGGCGTGCCCGTGGCACGCCGCGCATCGCCAATCGCCTGCTGCGCCGCGTGCGGGATTTCGCCGAGGTGCGGGCCCAGGGGCATATCACCCGGCCGGTGGCCGACCTGGCCTTGAATTTGCTGGATGTCGACGAGCATGGCTTCGACCACCAGGACCGGCGCCTGCTGCTGACCCTGATCGAGAAGTTCGACGGCGGGCCGGTGGGCATCGACAGCCTGGCGGCGGCCATCAGCGAGGAGCGGCACACCATCGAGGATGTGCTGGAGCCCTACCTGATCCAGCAAGGATTTATCAAGCGCACCCCACGGGGGCGGGTGGTGACCCGGCATGCCTACCTGCATTTCGGCCTGAACGTGCCTAAGCGGCTGGGCGAGTTGCCAGCCCTGGATGTCGGCGAAATTGGCGAAATTGAATGAAAAACAGTTGGCTTGCCTGATTGGCAAGCCGGGGAGTAAGCACTAGAGTATGCGCGCGCAAAACGGGCTTGAGCCGTTCGCCCACCGGTGTCGGGTTTATTACGAGGACACCGATGCCGGCGGCATCGTTTACTACGTCAATTACCTTAAATTCATGGAACGGGCTCGCACTGAACGGTTGCGTGATCTGGGCTTTGCCCAGTCCGCACTGGTGGGTGAGAACCTGTTGTTCGTCGTGCATTCCAGCGAGGCGCGTTACCACGCGCCGGCGCGTCTGGACGACGAGTTGTTGGTGAGTGCCGATTTGATCGAATTGAACCGTGCCAGCCTGCGCTTTCGTCAACAGGTCAGGCGGGCCACGGATAACACGCTGCTCTGCGAAGGGCAGTTCCTGGTGGCCTGTGTGCGCGCCGACAGTCTAAAACCCCGGGCTCTACCAGAAGCTTTGCGGGCGGCCTTCGCCGCCCTGAGCGGCCCGGGTACATCAAGAGCAGGAGATTAAGCGTGGAAGCCACCGCCGCAGTCGACCATTCCTCCATGTGGAGCCTGATCAGCAATGCCAGCATTTTCGTGCAGCTGGTCATGCTGATCCTGGTAGCCGCTTCGGTTACCTCGTGGATCATGATCTTTCAGCGCAGCACCATGCTGCGCGCCGCCAAGCGGGCCCTGGACAGCTTCGACGAGCGTTTCTGGTCGGGTATCGACCTGTCCAAGCTCTACCGCCAGGCCGGCAGCAACCCGGATCCGGATTCGGGCGTCGAGCAGATCTTTCGCGGCGGCTTCAAGGAATTTTCCCGCCTGCGCCAGCAGCCCGGTGTCGACCCTGACGCGGTAATGGAGGGCGTGGCCCGGGCCATGCGCGTGGCGATCTCCCGCGAGGAAGAAAAGCTCGAGCAGAGCCTGCCGTTCCTCGCCACCGTCGGCTCCACCAGCCCCTATATCGGGCTGCTGGGCACGGTCTGGGGCATCATGAACTCCTTCCGTGGCCTGGCCACGGCGCAGCAGGCGACCCTGGCCACAGTGGCCCCGGGTATCGCCGAGGCCCTGATCGCCACGGCGATCGGCCTGTTCGCCGCGATCCCGGCGGTCATCGCCTACAACCGCTTCGCCGCCCGCGGCGAGATGCTGATCGGTCGCTACTACACCTTCGCCGACGAATTCCAGGCCATCCTGCACCGCAAAGTCCACACCAGTGATGACTGAGTCGCAGGTTTTCTCAACGGGTAGATTTTAAGCCATGGCCAGAATTCGCAAGAAACGCAAGCCGGTTGCCGAGATGAACGTGGTGCCATACATCGACGTGATGCTGGTGCTGCTGGTGATCTTCATGGTGACCGCGCCGATGCTCAACCAGGGAGTCAAGGTCGACCTGCCCAAGGTGTCCAGCGAGGCGCTGCCCCAGGACAACGATGCCCGAGTGCTGACCGTTTCCATCAAGGCCGACAAGACCTACTACTGGAACATGGGCGATGAGGTCGATGCGGACCAGGGCAAGCAGAGCGAGACCGCGACCGAGCTGCCCAAGCTGGTGCAGACAGTGAGCGCGATCCTCAGCCAGAACGCGGCGCAGGGCAAGAAGGTGCAGGTCTTCGTGCGCGGCGACAAGACGGTCGACTACGGCTCGGTCATGGGCGTCATGGGCGGCCTGCAGCAGGCCGGCGTGGGCAATGTCGGCCTGATTACCGAGGCCCCCTGATGCGTCAGCTGAGCGAGCGTTCCACCTCGGAAAGCTACTTCTGGCCCAGTGTCTGGGCGATCGGTCTGCACGTCCTGATCTTTGCCATGCTGTTCGTCAGCTTCGCTTTCGCGCCCGATCTGCCGCCGGCCAGGCCCATAGTCCAGGCGACGCTCTATGAGTTGAAGTCCAAGAGCCCGGCCACGGTGCAGACCAACCAGAAGATCGCCGGCGAGGCGAAAAGGACCGCCGCGCGCCAGTACGAGATCGAACAGCTGGAGGCCAAGAAGGTCGAACAGCAGAAGCAGGAAGCGGCGGAGCAACAGAAAGCCGAAGCCGAGCAGGCTGAAAAGGCCGAGGAAGTCAAAGAGGTGAAAGAGGCGGCCGAGGCGAAGAAGGCCGAGGCGGCGAAGAAGGCCGAAGAGGCCAAGGCCGAGCAGAAGAAGCTGGCCGACATCGCCAAGAAAAAGACCGAGGAAGAGAAAAAGAAAGCCGCCGAGGAAGCCAAGAAAAAAGCCGCCGAAGCCGCGAAGAAAAAGGCCGCGGAAGCCGCCAAGAAAGCCGAGGCGGCGAAGAAGAAGCTTGCCGAGGCGAACAAGAAAAAAGCCGCCGATGCGGCCAAGAAATTGAAGGCCCAGGAAGCGGCGCGCAAGTCCCTCGAGGACAAGAAGGCCCAGGCCCTGGCCGAGCTGCTGTCCGACACCACTGAGCGCCAGGCGGCCTTGGGTGACGAGGTTGGCGAGCAGGTGACGGGTAATCTGGATGATCTGATTATCATGCTGATCACCGAGACTTGGCAGAAGCCGATGACGGCTCGGTCTGGTATGAGCGTAGAACTACTGATTCAAATGCTGCCCGATGGCACTATTACGAATGCCAGCGTTACCCGTTCCAGCGGCGATGGGCCCTTCGATAGTTCCGCGGTGGCTGCGGTCCGCAACATCGGGCGCATTCCTCAGATGCAACAATTGGATCGCGCTACTTTTGACCAGATGTACAGGCAGCGCCGAATTATATTCAAACCCGAGGATTTAGGTCTGTGAACACTCTGATACGTATCGTTCTGCTCGGTCTGACTATGCTGGTTGGTGCCGTACAGGCCGCTGATCCTTTGCTAATCAGAGGGGGAACCACCAGTGCGACGCCCATCGCCGTGGTGCCCTTCGGCTGGCAGGGCGGCACCGTGCTGCCGGAAGACCTGGCCGATATAGTCGGCAAGGACCTGCGCAACTCCGGGCTCTATGAACCGATTCCGCGGCAGAACATGATTAGCTTGCCGACCCAGGCCAGCGAGGTGATCTATCGCGACTGGAAGGCCCTGGGTGCCCAGTACGTGATGGTCGGCAATATAGTGCCGGCCGGCGGACGGCTGCAGATCCAGTACGCCCTGTTCAACGTCGCCACCGAGCAGCAGGTGTTCGCGGGCAACGTCGGCGGCGGCATGGACCAGTTGCGCGACATGGCGCACTACATCTCCGATCAGTCGTTCGAGAAACTCACCGGTATCAAGGGCGCCTATTCCACTCGCATGCTCTACGTGACCGCCGAGCGTTTTTCGGTAAATAACACCCGCTACACCCTGCAGCGCTCCGACTATGACGGCGCCCGCGCCGTGACCCTGCTGCAATCGCGCGAGCCGATTCTCTCGCCGCGCTTCGCGCCGGACGGCAAGCGCATCGCCTATGTGTCCTTCGAGCAGAAGCGTCCGCGGGTATTCGTCCAGCACATCGACACCGGTCGCCGCGAGCAGATCACCAACTTCGAAGGCCTCAACGGCGCGCCGGCCTGGTCGCCCGAGGGCAATCGCCTGGCGTTCGTCCTGTCGCGCGACGGCAATCCGGAAATCTACGTGATGGACCTGGGCAGCCGTCAGCTGCAGCGGGTCACCAATCACTACTCCATCGACACCGAACCCTTCTGGGGCGCGGATGGCCAGACCATCTACTTCACCTCGGACCGCGCCAGCAAGCCGCAGATCTACAAGACCAATATCGCCAGCGGTGCGGTGGAGCGCGTGACCTTCACCGGTAACTACAATGCCAACCCGAAACTCTCGGCCGACGAGAAGACCCTGGTGATGATCCACCGCCAGGACGGTTTCACCAACTTCAAGGTCGCGGCCCAGGACCTGCAAACCAATAAACTGCGGATTCTCTCGGATACCAGTCTCGATGAGTCGCCCACTGTCGCGCCCAATGGCACCATGGTAATCTACGCCACCCGCCAGCAAGGCCGGGGTGTGCTGATACTCGCGTCCATCAATGGCCGAGTGAAACTCCCTATTCCAACTGCGCAAGGCGAAATCCGAGAGCCATCTTGGTCGCCTTACCTGAACTGATGCGGCGTTACACCTTACTTAACACACTGGGGTTCATTAGGAGCTTATGATGGAAATGTTGAAATTTGGCAAGTTCGCTGCACTGGCACTGGCCATGGCTGTCGCTGTTGGTTGCTCCTCGAAAAGCACTGACGATGCTGGTCAAGGCGCCACTGATCCTAACGCTGGCTACAACGCCAACGGTTCGGACGTAGATGGGTCTTTGAGTGAAGAAGCCGCCCTGCGCGCTATCACCACCTTCTACTTCGAATACGACAGTGCCGACCTGAAGCCGGAAGCCATGCGCGCTCTCGACGTTCACGCGAAAGACCTGAAAGGCAATGGCGCTCGCGTCGTTCTGGAAGGCCATACCGACGAACGCGGCACCCGCGAATACAACATGGCTCTGGGCGAGCGTCGCGCCAAGGCCGTTCAGCGCTACCTGGTGCTGCAGGGCGTTTCCCCTGCTCAGTCGGAACTGGTTTCCTATGGTGAAGAGCGTGCAGTTGCCACTGGCAACGACGAGCAATCCTGGGCTCAGAACCGTCGCGTCGAACTGCGTAAGTAATTCGCCATGCATAAGTGCCGACGTGCTTTAACCGTTTTGACCCTCAGCTGCCTGCCGCTCGCGGCCTTGGCTGAGGTTCCCGTGGTGGACAACAACGGCGCCTATGGCGCCAGTAGTTACCCGCCCGCGGGTTATGGCACGTCTGGCGCCTACGCCGGGGGAGGGGTTGCGGCCCCTGTCTCGGCGCAGGGTGAGCTGTTCATGCAATTGCAACAGATGCAGGAAGAGGTCGCGCGTCTGCGCGGCATGGTCGAGGAGCAGCAGAACGAGATCCAGCGCCTGAAACAGGAAGGTCTGGAGCGTTACCAGGAGCTCGATCGACGTATAGCGGGTGGCGCGACAGGCGCTGCAACCGCACAAGATTCCGCGGCCACCGGTGCAGTCAATGCCAGTGGTACGCCAACGCCGCCCGCCAACCCGGCGCCGGCGAGCAATGAACCGGGCGATCCGGCGAAGGAAAAGCTCTATTACGATGCTGCCTTCGACCTGATCAAGGCCAAGGATTTCGACCGCGCCAGCCAGGCCTTCGCCGCTTTCCTGCGCAAGTACCCCAGCAGCCAGTACGCCGGCAATGCCCAGTACTGGTTGGGCGAGGTGAACCTGGCCAAGGGTGACCTGCAGGGCGCCGGTCAGGCCTTTGCCAGGGTCAGTCAGACCTACCCGAGCCACGCCAAGGTGCCGGACTCCCTGTACAAGCTGGCCGATGTCGAGCAGCGCCTGGGTAATGGCGACAAGGCCAAGGGCATACTGCAGCAGGTGGTGGCGCAGTTTCCGGGCAGTTCGGCCGCGCAATTGGCCCAGCGCGATCTGCAGCGCCTACCTTGATAGGGAAAACTACCTGCGTTGCCGATACGGCGTTAAAAACAGGCTCGGAATGCTCATTTACACCTAGTAAACTCGAGTGCGAGCCCAGTCCGCTTCCTCGCCTGTTTTTGTCGGGGGCGCCTAGCCTTGTCTCGGCTGCCTCGCCTACGTTTTTGAACGGCCAGCTAAGCCTGCAAGGCTAGGGCATCGTTTTTAGATCTGGAAAACCCGCGCCTGGCGCGGGTTTTTTCGTTAGAATCGGCGCCCCTTTCCCGCAACGGAGGCGGATGGCCTGTTTAGCCGTCACGCCCGTGGCTGATATGCAAGAAACCCTGCGCATTACCGAGATTTTCTACTCGCTGCAGGGGGAAACGCGCACCGCCGGCTTGCCGACCGTGTTCGTACGCCTGACCGGCTGTCCCCTGCGTTGCCAGTACTGCGACACCGCCTACGCCTTTAGCGGCGGCGAGCTGTTGTCGCTTGACGCCATACTCTAGCAGATCGCCGCCTACAAGCCGCGCTATATCTGCGTGACCGGTGGCGAGCCGCTGGCTCAACCCAACTGCATCTCCTTGCTGGTGCGCCTGTGTGAGGCCGGTTACCAGGTGTCCCTGGAGACCAGTGGTGCCCTGGATATAGCCGCGGTGGACCCGCGGGTCAGTCGAGTGGTCGACCTCAAGACCCCCGGCTCGGCCGAGGTCGGGCGCAACCGCTACGACAACCTCGACCTGCTGACCGCCAACGACCAGGTGAAATTCGTCATCTGTTCGCGGGAGGACTACGACTGGGCGGTCTCCAAATTGATCCAGTACCGCCTGGATCAGCGGGCCGGTGAGGTGTTGTTCTCGCCCAGTCATCATCAGTTGGAGGCGCGGACCCTGGCCGACTGGATAGTCGCCGACAACCTGCCGGTGCGTTTGCAGATGCAGTTGCACAAGATTCTCTGGAACGATCAGCCCGGTCATTGAGGCTCTTGTTTCCAGTGCGCCCGGCTTGGGCGTCAATTTATCCTGAGGTTGTTATGGGCGAGAAAAGAGCCGTCATCCTGTTATCCGGTGGTCTGGATTCCGCGACCGTGGTCGCCCTGGCCAAGGCCGAGGGCTATGCCTGCTACAGCATGAGTTTCGATTATGGCCAGCGCCATCGCGCCGAGCTGGATGCCGCCGCGCGGGTGGCTGAGCAGCTGGGTGTGGTCGAGCACAAGGTGATAGGCCTGAACCTGAACGGCATCGGTGGCTCCGCGCTGACCGATAGCAGCATCGCGGTGCCGGAGAGTCCGACCGAGGGCATCCCGGTCACCTATGTGCCGGCGCGCAACACGGTATTCCTGTCCCTGGCGCTCGGTTGGGCCGAGGTGCTGGGTGCGCGGGACATCTTTATCGGGGTCAACGCGGTGGATTACTCCGGCTACCCGGATTGCCGTCCCGAATTCGTCGAGGCCTTCGAGCGCATGGCCAACCTGGCGACCAAGGCTGGGGTCGAAGGCCAGGGCTTTCGCATCCGCGCGCCGCTGCAGGTGATGAGCAAGGCCGAGATCGTCCAGGCGGGCATGGCCCATGGGGTGGATTACGCCTTGACTGTGTCCTGCTACCAGGCCGATGAGCAGGGCCGGGCCTGCGGCAAATGCGACAGCTGCCGGCTGCGCGCGGTTGGCTTCGCCCAGGCGGGCGTGGCTGATCCCACTCGTTATTTCTGATTTTTAGCCTGTTTTGTTCTTTGGGGTGTTGATTTCCTGAATTAAATCAGTATTATAGCGCCTGCTTTGGGTCGTTAGCTCAGTTGGTAGAGCAGTTGGCTTTTAACCAATTGGTCGTAGGTTCGAATCCCACACGACCCACCAAATCAAGGTGGTACGAAAAACCCGGAAGACCGAAACGGCTTTCGGGTTTTTTTGTGCCCGCTGTTTCTGGCTGGCGGTGAGCAGGTCGCCAGCTCTCGATTGTGCTCGCGCTCTAGCCCGTGGTGCTTCGATGCAATCTCCCAGGCGTGCTTGCGGGTATACTGGCCTTCCGTGCCGATAGACCCTGGTCTGATGATATGACGCAGATTTCCGAACGCCTTCTGGTTCAAGCCCACCTCGACGCCAAGCAGCCCAAGCCATTGACGCCCGAGCAAGAAGCGTTTTATCGCTCCGAAATTGCCGCCGAGCTGAAGAAACAGAATGCCGTGCTGGTGGCGCACTATTACTGCGACCCGGTGATCCAGGCCCTGGCCGAGGAAACCGGCGGCTGTGTGTCCGACTCCCTGGAAATGGCCCGTTTCGGCAGCCAGAGTTCGGCGCAGACCGTGCTGGTGGCCGGCGTCAAGTTCATGGGCGAGACGGCCAAGATCCTCAACCCGGAAAAGCGCATCCTGATGCCGACCCTGGAGGCGACCTGCTCCCTGGACCTGGGTTGTCCGGTGGATGAGTTCTCGGCCTTTTGCGATCAGCATCCCGAGCGAACGGTGGTGGTCTATGCCAACACCTCGGCGGCGGTCAAGGCCCGGGCCGATTGGGTGGTGACCTCCAGCTGCGCCCTGGAAATAGTCGAAAGCCTGATGGATAACGGCGAAAAGATCATCTGGGCACCGGACAAGCACCTGGGGCGCTATATCCAGAAGGCCACCGGCGCCGACATGCTGCTGTGGGACGGTGCCTGCATCGTCCATGAGGAGTTCAAGGCCAAGCAGCTGGAAGACATGAAGGCCCTCTATCCGGATGCGGCCATTCTGGTGCACCCGGAGTCGCCGGAGGCGGTGATCGACCTGGCCGATGCGGTGGGTTCCACCAGTCAGCTGATCAAGGCGGCGCAGACCCTGCCGAACCGCACCTTTATCGTCGCCACCGACCGCGGCATTTTCTACAAGATGCAGCAACTCTGCCCGGAGAAGGAATTCCTCGAGGCGCCAACCGCCGGCAGCGGCGCCACCTGCCGTTCCTGCGCGCACTGTCCGTGGATGGCGATGAACGGGCTGGAGGCGCTGTGCCGGGTGCTGGAAGACAGCACCTATGCTGCGCAGAACGAAATTCATGTGGAACCTTCGCTCGGTGCGCAAGCGGCGGTGCCGCTGCAACGC
>DATDTH010000131.1:0-10700 GCA_035290985.1 Pseudomonas sp.
CTCCACTTGCTCGTATGACGGTGCTTGCGCCAGCACCTCGACCGGCCCGACCAGGGCCACGGCGAAGGGGCAATGGGTGACCTCCTGTTCCTTCAACGGGCAGTGAGCGCACTGGTGAAAGCCCAGGCGGGTCCATTCCGGCAGTGCGTTGGCCGCCGCCGGCTCGCTCGCCGCCAGGTCGACCCGATGCTGCCAGTTACGGCCGTCGGGAAAGCGAAACTCATAGTGAATGACCGGCTGATCCGCTGTGTCCAATACCATGGTCTAACCTGAAAGACGGAACGATAAGAAGCACGCAAGCTAAGGTTATGGCACGCCACCGAACGCGTCACAATAAAAGCGCCAGTTAATCGCCATAAACAACTAGTCTAGAAACATCGAGCCTAAAAACTTCGAGAACGCTTCTACCTTCTCTCTTTAGCCGGAAGCTTGCAATGGATAGCCGTCAGTCCTGTGTTGGCAACGCCTCGACCCTGTGGATTTTCCGTCCTACCCCACTCCCGCATCCCGCCTCCCCCCTCGGCCCTGTCCCCTGCACGGGGGTAACCCGCCATGAGTGAACTGTCCGGCCGCTTCACCCTGCTGCTGGTGGATGACGAGGAAAACATCCTCAACAGCCTGCGCCGCGTCCTGCGCGGCGAACCCTACGAGCTGCTGCTGGCCAATGGCGGCGAGCAGGCCTTGCAACTGATGCAGAGCCAGACCGTCGACCTGGTGATTTCCGATGCACGCATGCCGGGCATGGACGGCGCCACCCTGCTCACCGAGATCCAGAGCCGCTGGCCCGGCTGCATGCGCATCCTGCTCACCGGCTACGCCGACTTGAGCACCACGATCAAGGCCATCAACCAGGGGCAGATCTACCGCTATATCAGCAAACCCTGGAACGATGACGAACTGCGCCTGATCATCCGCCAGGCCCTCAATTACCAGCATGTCGAACGCGAGCGCGAACGCCTGGAGCAACTGACCCTGGAGCAGAACCAGCGGCTGCAGGACCTCAATGCCAGCCTCGAGCAGCGGGTCAAGGACCGTACCGGCGAACTGCAACAGACCGCCGACATGCTCGACCTGGCCTACGAAGAACTCAAACGCAGCTACATGACCGCCACCGAGGTGTTCTCGCTGCTGCTCAACCAGCGCCTGCCCAAGGACAAGCAGACCAATGCCCAGGTGATCGCCCTGGTGCGCGCCTACGCCGATTTCCATCACCTGGGCGAGGGGCCGAGCCGTGACGTGAGCATGGCGGCCGCCCTCTACAACCTCGGCAAGCTGAGCTGGGACGACCAGTTGCTCAATCGGCCGGCGGATGTGATGTACCGCGAGGAGCGCCAGCGCTATCAGCAATACCCGATCATCGGTGAGAACCTGCTGATGGCCCTAGAGCCCCTGCAGGATGCGGCCTTGCTGATTCGTCACCATCAGGAGCGCTGGGACGGCCGTGGCTTTCCCGACCACCTGAAGGAAGACGCGATCCCCTTCGGTTCGCGCCTGATCAAACTGGCGGTGGACTTCATCGAGCTGCAGTGCGGCCTGTTCCTGGAGCGCCGTTTGAACCGCGATGAGGCCCTGCTGCTGATCAAGAAATACGCCGGCACCCTCTATGACCCGCAGCTGTGCGAGCGTTTCATCAGCCTCTGTACCAACCTGGCCCCCGACCTGGTGATGGCCGATGCCAGCATCCTGTCCCTTGACACCCGGCGCCTGACGGCGGGCATGGTCCTGGCGCGTAACCTTCATGCCGCCAACGGCATGCTGCTGCTCAATGAGGGCAAGCAACTGACCCGCATCCTGATCGACAAACTGATCGCCTTCGAAGCCACCGAGGGCGCGCATTACACCCTGTTCGTTCACCAGGCCGAAGACAGCGCGGTTCCCCAGCAGGAGAAAGCCCGATGATCAAGATCCAATTGCTGGATGACGAGCCACACGTCCTCACTGCCCTGCAGCGGCTGCTGCGCCCCCACGATTGGGAGGTGCATATATTCAGCGATGCCCACCTGGCCCTGGCGGCGCTGACCGAGCACGACTACGCGGTGATAGTCTCGGACCTGAAGATGCCGCAACTGGACGGCATCACCTACCTGCAATTCGCCAAGCAGCGCCAACCGAACGCCATGCGCCTGCTGCTCAGCGGCCATGGCGATCGGCAAAGCATGATGCAGGCGATCAACCAGGCCGAGATCTACCGCTTCCTCTCCAAACCCTGGGAGGATTACGAAATCGTCACCGCCCTGCGCTCGGCCATCGACCTGCATCAACTGCGCGGCGAAAACCTGCGCCTGCTCAACCAGCTGCGCCTGCAGCAGAGCACCCTGGAGCGCCAGCAGCAGGAACTGCTGCGCCTGGAAGCGGAAAACCCCGGGCTGACCCGCGTGCGCCGCGATGCCGACGGCTACATCCTGCTCGAAGAACTGGACGAGTGACGGGACCATGGCCGACTACAGCGCGAATGACCGCAAGCTGACCCTCAAGGTGGTCTATTACGGTCCCGCGCTCAGTGGCAAGACCACCAACCTGATGCAGTTGCACACGCGGCTCAACCCCCAGCGCAAGGGCGAACTGATGGTGCTGGAAACCCGCGACGACCGCACGCTGTTCTTCGACCTGCTGCCCATCGGCCTGCGCAGCGCCAGCGGCCTCGACCTGCGCCTGAAGCTCTATACCGTGCCGGGCCAGGTACAGCACGACAGCACGCGCAAGGCCGTGCTGTCGCGAGTCGACGGCGTGATCTTCGTCGCCGACTCGCAAACCAGCCAGCAGGACAACAACGCCAGCGCCTTCGACAACCTCGCGGAAAACCTGCAGAAGCTCGGCCTGGACATCGAACAGCTGCCCTTGGTGGTGCAGTTCAACAAGCGTGACCTGGCCGATGCGATCGATGAAGCCACCTTGCAGGCGCGCTGGGCCAATACCCCCTGGGCGCCCCTGGCCCTGGCCAGCGCACTGCAAGGCCAGGGCGTGGTGGAAAGCTTCCAGCAATTGTTGCGCCGCCTCTACCCGGTGGTGGACCAGGAGTTCGCCCTGGCCGCCGAACACGCCATCGACGCCCGGACCTTCGTCCGCCAGTTGAGTGCGGCCCATGAGCCCCCCCATGCTTAATTTCGAGGATGACCCGACCCTGGCCGACCTGCTGTCGGTCGAGCAACAGGCCCGACTCCTGGGGTTGCTCGGTGAACTGGGCGGCGGCAGCCTCGTCCTGGAGGCACAGCCCAGCGAGGACAGCCAGGCCCTGGAGTTCAACCTGGAAACCCTCGGCTGGCTGCGCGGCGAGCTTTCCACGGCCCAATGCCGAGCGGCGGCGCGGCTCTTCGAGTTCATTCTGCTGTACGTCGGCAAATACCGCCTGGCGGCCAACCTGCACCACGACACCACCGAGGCCAGCTTCGCCGAACTGCAGCGCCAGCATGCCGCCCTGCAGGCCTCGGAAGGGCGCTACCGGACACTCGCCGGGCAGTTGCAGCAGCGGGTCACGGAACAGGTCGGGGTGATCGACAAGACCCAGCGCCAGCTCTACGAGAGCGCCCACCTGCGTGCGGTCGGACAATTGGCCGCGGGCATCGCCCATGAAATCAATAACCCGATCGGCTTTATCGCCAGCAACCTGCGGGTCGCCGCCGATTATCTGAACGAACTCGCCCCCCTGCTCGTCAAAGAAAATAGCACCCTTGTGCTGCTGGAGGACTTCCGGGCCCTGCTCGAGGAATCCGAAAGCGGTACCCAGCGCATCGCCCGCATAGTCGCGGACCTCAAGACCTTCTCCAATATCGACCATGCCGACTTCGTCCCCTGCGACCTCAATGCCCTGCTCACCAGCGCCTGCCACCTGCTGCAGGCGGAAGCCCATCCCGGGCTGCAACTGCAGCTCGAACTGGGTGAGTTGCCAAAACTCGCGGGTTACCCGGCCAAGCTCGCCCAGGCCTTCTACAACATCCTCGACAACGCGACCAAGGCCCTGGGATCCAGCGGTGGCCGGGTGGAGGTGAGCAGCCGCGTGACCCAGGGCAGCCTGGAAATCAGGGTCAGCGACAGTGGCGTCGGCATGAGCGAAGCCACCTTGGCCCAGGTCTTCGAACCCTTCTTCACCACCCGCGCAGTGGGTGCCGGCACCGGCCTGGGCCTGAGCGTGGCGCGCGACATACTCGCCGCGCACCAGGGCCGGATCCAGATCCAGAGTCGAGTGGGCAGTGGGACCCAGGTCAGCCTGAGTTTCCCGATCAGCTAAGGAAGCGGCATGAGCAAGAAGTACGCCTCGCTGTTCGTTGGCGATACGCAGGAGCAAACCCCGGACAACAGCGTACCGACGGCGCCCTACCGGCTGCTGCTGGTGGATGACGAACCGGGCATCCTGTCGGCCCTGCGCCGGGTCTTCCAGCGGGAGAATTACGAACTGCTGTTTGCCCGTAACGCCGAGGAAGCCCTCAAGCTGCTCGAGGCCAAACCGGTCGAGCTGATCGTCAGCGACTTCATGATGCCCGGCATGAACGGCAGCGAACTGCTGCGCCAGGTGCGGGCCCGCTGGCCGGAGACCATCCGCATCATGCTCACCGGCCAGGCCGGTACCGACGCGGTGATGGGCTCGGTGCAGGAGGGCGCGGTGTATCGCTTCATCCTCAAGCCCTGGAATGACGACGACCTGCGCCTGACCATCGCCCTGGCCCTGGAACAATACGAACTGCTGCGGCGCAACCAGGCCCTGGAACAGGAAAACCGCAAGCAGCACCGCGACATCGAGACCCTGGCCAAGCTCGGGGTGACCAACCGCAGCCAGTTGGCCATCCTGCTGCACAAGAAAGGCCTGCTCAACGCCCAGCAGATCCAGCAACTGCACAAGGAGATGCAGACCCACAAGACCCCAGTGATGCGCCAGTTGATGCAGCACGACTGGATCGACAGTCGCAAGGTCTACGAACTGCTGCGCCAGGACCTGATGTGCGAGGAAATCGACCTGCGCGAGTTCCAGCTCGACCCCAGCCTGCTGGCCCTGATCCCCCAGGCCATCTGCACCCGGCAACTGGTGCTGCCGCTGCGGGTGCTGGGCAAGCGCCTGCGCCTGGCCATGGCCGATCCCATGGACATGGGCCTGATCGAGGAACTGGGGTTCATGTCCGGCCTGAGCATCCACCCACTGCTCTGCGAACTCGGGCAGATGCAGGCCAAGCTGGTGGAAGCCTTCGGCGACCCCGGCAATCAACTCGATGACCTGGCCACCGTGGTCGGCAACAGCGACCCCTACGAGGGCATCGAGATCGTCCTCGACGACGATGGCGCGGCCGACAGCCTGGAACAACTGCTCAGCGGCTCGGAAGACCCACCCGCCATCCGCCTGGTCAATGCGGTGATACTCGAGGCCCTGCGCCTGCGCGCCAGCGACATCCATATCCATCCACGGACCAAGAACGTGGTGGTGCGCTACCGCATCGACGGCGTGCTGCAGGACAAGATCCAGATCCCCAGCGCCCTGCTGATGTCCCTGGTGTCGCGGATCAAGGTAATGGCCGAGCTGGACATCACCGAACGCCGCCGTCCCCAGGATGGCCGGATCACGGTGAAGACGCCGATGCGCATCGTCGACCTGCGCATCTCCACCCTGCCGACCATCAACGGCGAGAAGATCGTCATGCGCGTGCTGGAACGCCAATCGGCGGCGCAGTCCCTGGAGGACATGGGGTTTTCCCCGCACAACCTCAAGCGCCTGATGCATGTGGTCAGCAAACCCCAGGGCATCATCCTCGCCACCGGCCCCACTGGCAGCGGCAAGACCACCACCCTCTACGCCCTGCTGCAGCACGAGGCCACGTCGGAGAAGAACTACATCACCATCGAAGACCCGGTGGAGTTCCAGGTCGACCTGGCCGGCCAGGTGCCGGTGCGCGAACGCATCGGCCTGAGTTTCGCCACCATCCTGCGCGCCATCCTGCGCCAGGACCCGGATGTGATACTGCTCGGCGAAATCCGCGACGAGGAAACCGCCGACGTCGCCTTCCACGCCGCCCTGACCGGGCATATGGTGTTCTCCACCCTGCACACCAATTCGGCGGCCGCCACCATCGCCCGCCTGCTCGACCTGGGCCTGAAACCCTATGTGCTGGCCTCGGCCCTGGAGGCCATCATCGCCCAGCGCCTGGTCCGCCGGCTCTGCCTGAACTGCCGCGAACAAACCACGCCGTCCAGCGAGCTGCTGGCACGCCTGGGCCAGGCCTTTCTCGTCCCGGGGCTGCAGTTCTTCCGCGGTCGCGGATGCAGCCAGTGTCATCAGGGCTTCAAGGGCCGGGTCGCACTGCACGAAGTGCTGACCATGAACAATGCCCTGCGCGATGCCGTCACCCAGGGCGCCAGCGCCACCCAGCTGCAAGCCCTGGCCAGGGAGCAAGGCATGGCCACCCTGCTGGACGATGCCTGCGCCAAACTGCAACAGGGACTGAGCAGCGTCGAGGAAATCCTCCGCCTGCTCGGCCCCCAGGACGACTGAGGGCCTGCGATGAAGACCCGCCACGTAGTCATCCAGGCCTACCTGCACACCCTGGCCTTCGCCTTGCTGATCATCGGCGGCCTCAGCCTGTTCGGCTACGCGAGCACGGCGCAGCCCAGCCGCTTCAGCCTGGTGTTGTTGCCCGATGGCGCCCTGGCCGTCCTGTTCATCGGCCTGATCCTGCTGGCGGTCAGCCGCGGCTGGCGCCGCCTGGGTTGGCTGAGCGCGGGCCTGCTGCTGAGCCTGACGCTGTACAGCCTGGGGCACAACTGGCTGGCCGGCGGCGCGGACCAGGGCCTGTCGCGGATCAGCGGTTTTCTGCGCATGCGCAGCGGCCTGGCCCTGGTCCTCAGCCTGCTGACCCTGGCCCTGCTCGCCAGTGATCGGGGACGACTCGGCCGCCTGTTCAGCCGCACGCTCGGACTCGCCTGCGCCGTGCTAGCCGTCAGCCTGCAACTGGCCAACCATTGGCCGTCCCTGGCGATCACCGCCCTGGGCTTCAAACCCGAATCCAGTAGCATCGCCCATCTGCTGACCCTGCTCCTGGGCGGCGCCGCCGTACTGTTGAGCCTGCTGTCCGATAGACGCGGCACCTTGCCCCAGCGCCGGGACCTGCTCGCCGGCCTGCTCGGCACCCTGCTGGCCTGCCTGGGCTGGTATTTGCTGGCGCAACAGAACATCGCAGCGACCCATCATCAAAGCGAGGTGCAACTGTCCAAGGTGCAGCTGTCGATCGAACGCAGCCTGCAGGCCCGCCTGGCGTTGCTGCAGCGCATCGCCGAGCGCTGGCGGGCGCGGGGGCAAATCCCCTCGACAACGCTCTGGAGCCAGGAAGCCGCGGGTTACCTGCGCGACTTCCCGAATATCGACCTGCTCGCCGTGCTCGACGCCCAGTTGCGTCTCCAGGGCCTGCACAGCCGCGACCCGGTCGCCGAAACCTGGCTGCAGGAGGTGCTCGACCAGCCGGGCCCACGGACCTGGCTGGAAAACGCCCGCCTGCACAGCGGGCCGCAGATGAACGATGCCAGGCTCCAGCCCCCCGGGCACGCCCTGCTCGCCACCCCGTTGGAGCTGCCGGACCGCCCTGCGCAGCTGCTGATCGCTAGCCTCGACCTGAGCACTATTCTCGAGAGCCAGTTGGGTGCCGAGTTTGGTGGTTTTATCCTCAAGGTCTTCAACGACGAACAACTGATCTTCGACTCCCAGCCCGAACGACCGGGTTCTTTTCTGACTCCGGTCGGCCAGCAGCGGATGCAGCTAGTCCCCGGCAGCACCTGGCGCCTGGTCAGCTACCTGGACAGGCCCCTGGCCCTGAATGGCACCCACCTGCTGCCGACCCTGATCCTGCTGATCGGCCTGAGTCTCAGCTGCCTGCTGATGACCAGCCAGCGCCTGGCCGGCCTGGCCATCGAGCATGCCCGGGGCCTGCACCGGCTCAACCGCGAGCTCGAAACGAGCATGGCGCGCCAGCAGAGCCTGCAAGCGCTCAACGAACGCATCATGCAGTACTCCATGGACCTGCTGTGCTGCATCGACGAGCAGGGACGCTTTATCCAGCTCAGCGCCTCCAGCGCGAGCGTGCTGGGCTATGCGCCGCACGAACTGCTCGGCCAGCGCCATTACGACCTGGCCCTGGAACCGGACCGCGCCAGGACCCAGGCTGAAATCCAGGCGATCATCGAGGGGGGGTCCAACCACGCGCTGCGCAACCGTTACCGGCGCAAGGACGGCAGCACCGTACACCTGCTCTGGTCCGCGGCCTGGTCGGTCGCCGATCGCACCCTGTTCGCGGTCGCCCACGACATCACTCGCCTGGTGCAGCATGAGGCCTATGCCGAGGACCAGCGCGACATCCTCAGCATGATTTCCACCGATCAACCCCTGGCCGACAGCCTGAAAGCCATCTGCCAGATGGTCGAATCCCTGGACGTCACGGCCCGTTGCTCGGTGCTGCTGGTGGACAAGGCGCAACGCCAGTTGCACCTGGGCGCGGCGCCCAGCCTGCCCCTGGCCTACCAGCAGGCCATCGACGGCATGGCCGTGGGCCCCCAGGCCTGCTCCTGCGGCACCGCGGTGTTCAACCGCCAGCTGGTGCTGGTCGACGACATCGGCAGCGACCCGCTCTGGTACGACCTGCGCGAACTGGCCCTGCGGCACGAACTGCGCGCCTGCTGGTCGATTCCGCTGATTGCCCACCATGGCGCCGTGCTGGGCACCTTTGCCATCTACCAGCGCCAGGTACTGGAGCCGAACGATGAACAGTTGCAGCTGCTCGGCACCGCCGGGCAACTGGCCGCGATCGCCATCGAGCACCAGCACGACCGCCATCGCCTGCAGGAGAGCGAACAGCGTTACCGCTCGCTGTTCACCTTCAACCCCGACCCGGTATTTTCCCTGGACCGCGAAGGCCGCTTCTTGAGCCTCAACCAGGCCGGCTGCGACCTGTCGGGTTACCGCGAGGAGCAAGTGGTGGGCCAGGACTTCGCCTTGCTGGTGCGGGACGAGGACCAGCCGCGGGTCGCGGCACACTTCCAGGCGGCCCTGGCGGGCCAAGCCCAACGCTATGAACTGAGGGCCCGCCAGCACCAGGGCGAACGAATCGAGCTGGCGATCACCTACCTGCCGATCATGGTCGAGGAACAGCGGGTCGGGGTGTTCGGCATCGCCAAGGACATAGGCGAGCGCAACCGCATGACCCGGGCCTTGCGCGAGACCCTGGAACATTCCCAGCACCGCGGCGAACTGCTCAAGGGCCTGAGCGACAGCGCGCTGCGCCTCAACAACCGGCTGGACGCCCCCGCCCAGCTGGAACAGATGGTCGAACAACTGCGCCTGCTGATCGGCACCCACCTGGCCGTTATCCGCCTGTTCCAGGACGTGAGCGGCGCCCCCGCGATCGAGGCCCAGTCGCACTCGGACCAGCACGCCGCCTGGAGTCCTGAGCAGCACCTGGGCGCGCCTGTCGATCCGCCCGGCGGGCTGGCGGTGCCCCTGTGGGCAGCCAGCGGACGACAGCTGGGGTTGTTGCAGCTCTCGGACAAATGCCAGGGGGCCTTCGACGAGGATGACCTGGCGATTGCCCAGCAATTCGCCCAGCTCGTCGTGACGGCACTGGAGAACAACCGCCTGATGCGCGCGGTGCTGGCCGGCGAACGACGCCTGCAGGCGCAACTGGATTTCACCTCGGCGATCACCGACAGCATAGGCGAGGGCCTGATTGCCACCGACCTGCAGGGTCGCTTGAGCTTTATCAATCCGGTCGCCGCCCGACTGCTCGGCCAAGCCCAGGCGGCCTTGCTGCAGCAGCCTCTGGACGCCTTGCTGCCGCTGCCACTGGCCGAATGGCAACTGACCGAGCAGGAGCCGCGGCACGGCGAATTCAGCCTGACACGCACCGACGGCAGCCCTTACTGCCTGGCTTATACCGGCACCCCGCTGCTGGATGACAGCGGTCCCAACGGCTGGGCCGTGGCCTTGCGCGATATCAGCCTGCAGCGCCTGGCCAGCCAGGTGACCCGCGAACGCGACCAGTTCTTCACCCTGTCCCTGGAGATGTTCTGCATGATCGATCTGCGCGGCCAGTTCATCCAGGTCAACCCGGCCTTCATCAGTGTGCTCGGTTATCCCTCCCTCTGCCTGATCGGTCACAGCTACCTGCCACTGATCGATGAGCAGGACCGCCCACTGTTCAAGAGCGCCCTGCTGCGCCTGCAACAGGGCGAGCAGATCCAGGACCTGGAAAGTCGCGTGCTGGATGTCCGCGGGCAACAGCATTGGCTGCAGCTGAGCGCCGCCCTGGGCGAGGACCAGGTGATCTACTGCGTGGCCCGCGACATCAGCGCGCGCAAGGCGGCCGAGCAGTTGCTGCAGCACACCCTGGAAGAACTGGAACGCAGCAACCATGAACTGCAGCAATTCGCCTTCGTCGCCTCCCACGACCTGCAGGAACCGCTGCGCAAGATCCAGGCCTTCGCCGAACGCCTGGAGGCCGGCCTGGGCGAGCTCGCGCCGCAGAACCGCGACTACCTGCAGCGCATGAGTTCGGCCGCCGGGCGCATGCAGTCGCTGATCCACGACCTGCTGCTCTATTCGCGGATCACCAGCCGCGCCCAGCCGTTCGTTCTCCTGGACCTGTCGCAGATACTTGGGGAAGTCCTGCAGGACCTGGAAGCCAGCCTCGAAACCAGCCAGGCGCAGGTCGACTGCGGCCCCCTGCCCGCGCTGCTCG
>DATDTH010000132.1:0-14737 GCA_035290985.1 Pseudomonas sp.
CGCCTGATCCTGCTGCTGCCCTTGCTGCTGTTTTTAGGCGTCGCCGTATTCCTCTACCGCGGTCTGTTTCTCGATCCGACCGAGCTGCCGTCGGCCCTGATCGGCAAACCCTTCCCGGCCTTTGCCTTGCCCTCGGTGACCGAGCCGGGCAAGACCCTGACCCAGGCCGATCTGCTCGGCAAGCCGGCGCTGGTGAATGTCTGGGCGACCTGGTGCCCGTCCTGCCGGGTCGAGCATCCGGTGCTCAACAAGCTGGCGGCATCCGGGGTGAATATCCACGGCGTCAACTACAAGGATGAACGGGAACCGGCGCAGAAGTGGCTGCGCGACCTGCACAACCCCTATCAATTGAATATCGAGGACGCCAAGGGCTCGCTGGGGCTCGACCTCGGGGTCTACGGCGCACCCGAGACCTTCTTTATCGATGCCAAGGGCATCATCCGCCACAAGTACGTCGGTGTGGTGGATGAGCGGGTCTGGCAGAGCAAGCTGGCGCCTATTTACCAGCAACTGGTCGACGAGAGTGAGGTGGCGCCATGAAACGCCTGCTGTTGGCCGGCCTGCTCGGCCTGAGCCTGCTCGGTGGCGCCCAGGCGGCCATCGACACCTATGAGTTCAAGGACGAGGCCGAGCGCGCGCGCTTTCGCACCCTGACCGAGGAGCTGCGTTGCCCGAAATGCCAGAACCAGAACATCGCCGACTCCAATGCGCCTATCGCCACCGACCTGCGCCGGGAAATCTTCCGCATGCTGGAGGAGGGCCAGAGCAACGGCGAAATCGTCGACTTCCTGGTGCTGCGCTACGGCGACTTCGTGCTCTACAAACCACCGGTGGATACCCGCACCTACCTGCTCTGGTACGGCCCCTTCGCCTTGCTCGGCCTGGGTGGTCTGGCACTGGCCGTGCTGGTGCTGCGCCGGCGTAAGGTAGAGAACAATCCCGCGCAGGTCGCCCTGTCGGCCAGTGAAACCGAGCGGCTCAAGCAACTGCTCCAGCAAAATTCCCAGGACCCCACATGATCGAATTCTGGCTTGCCGCCGGCCTGCTGTTGCTGGTCGCCCTGGCTTTTCCGCTGATTCCGGTGCTGCGCGGACGCAAGGCCCAGGCCGAGGAAGACCGTACCGCCTTGAACGTCGCCCTGTACCAGGAGCGCCTGGCCGAATTGCAGGGGCAACAGGCCGCGGGTGTGTTGAGCGCGGCGCAGTTGCAGGCCGGGCAGGCCGAAGCCGCCCGTGAGCTGCTGGACGATACCGAAGGCGCGGCGCTCGAGCGGGTTTCGCGCCTGGGCAAGGCGTTGCCGCTGCTCGCGGCCCTGGCGGTGCCGCTGCTGGGTGCCGGCCTGTATTGGCATTGGGGGGCGATCGGGCAGGTCGAACAGACCCGTGAACTGGCCCGCCAGCCGGCGCAGCAACCCCAGAGCATCGAGGAACTGACCGCCAACCTGGAAGCCCGGATCAAGGCCGAGCCCGACTCCGCTCAGGGCTGGTACTTCCTCGGCCGCGCCTATATGGCCCAGCAACGGGTGCTGGACGCGAGCAAGGCCTTCGAGCGGGCCGTGAGCCTGGCCGGCCGTGAGCCGGAGTTGCTCGGCCAATGGGCCCAGGCCCTGTATTTCGCCGGTGACAAGCGCTGGACGGCGCAGATTCAGGAACTCACCGACGAGGCGCTGAAGGCCGATCCCCAGGAAATCACCAGCCTCGGTCTGCTGGGCATCGCCGCCTTCGAGGCCGGCCGTTTCGCCGAGGCCATCGGCTTCTGGGAACGCCTGGTCGCCGTCCTGCCGGAACAGGACCCCTCGCGCGCGGCCATTGCCGGCGGCATCGAGCGGGCCCGGGCCAATCAGCAGGCCAGCGGACAACCGGTGCCCGAGCCCTTGGTCCAGGCGCCCGCGGCGAACGAGGCGGGTGCCGTGCTGAGCGTGCGGGTGGAACTGGCCGCCGAACTGCGGGGCAAGGTGCAGGCGACCGATACCGTCTTCGTCTTCGCCCGGGCCACCGAGGGGCCGCCCATGCCCCTGGCGGTCAAGCGCTTGACCGTGGCCGATCTGCCGGCCGAGGTGTCGCTGTCGGATGCCGACGCCATGATGCCGCAGCTGAAACTCTCCGGCTTTCCCCAGGTGCAACTGGTGGCGCGGATTTCCCGCGGCGCCAATGCCACGGCGGGCGAATGGATAGGCCGTAGCGCACCGCTGGCCAGCAGCACCCGGGCCCCGCAGCGCCTGACCATCGACCGTGCGGATGGGACGCCGCAATGAAGCGCCTGGCCTGGCTGTGCCTGGTCGGCCTGTTGGCGAGCGGTTGTACCCTCCAGGGCCCGGCGCCCGTGACGGGGCCCGCGACCCAGAGCCCATCCCACCCGCGTTTCGCCCCGCCGCCGGGCGGCCATAGCCACTGGGATTCGGGCCTGGGCGTCTACGTGCTGGAGGACGCCGATCACCTGTACTACCGCGAACGCACCTATTACCGCTGGAGCGGGGGCTGGAGCTGGTCGAGCCGCCCCCAGGGCCCCTGGCAGCCGACTGACGGCAGCGGGGTTCCGGCGGGCCTGAACCGTCACTATCAACGCTAAGTAACCATAAGCATTCCGGCCATACCGGCCGGATCAGGGAAGTCCACCAGAGGGAGTCGTTTATGTCCTTTCGCCTGATACTCGGGGCCGTGCTGGCCCTGTCGTGCTGCGCCTCGGCCTGGGCCCAGGTCTACCAATGGCGCGATGCCGAGGGCAAGCTGCATTTCAGCGATACCCCGCCGCCGGAGAGCCAGAAGGTCGAGGAGCGGCGCCTGCAGGTCAATTCCATGGAAGGCCTGAAGCCGGCCGAGCCGAGCCCCGAGGCCGAGGGACAGACCCCGAGTGAGGCAAGCTCGAGCGAGGCGCTCAACCCCGGCCAGTTGCAGCAGAAGGCCCAGTCGCAGTGCGCGGCGATGGTGCGGCGCCTGCCCGAATTGACCAAGGAACTGGACGTCGCCGGCCGCGAAGCGATCAAGGACGGCCGGGGAACCGAGGCGGATCACAAGAAGATGATGACCATGATGGAGACGATGCAGCGGGACCTCAAACGGGATCCAGGCAAGTGCCCCACCGATTATGCAAAGGATAAGGCAGCGCAGAAAGTCGTCGATTGCATTGCGGATACCAAGGACGCTATCAGCTTCGCTTTTTGCGGCTATTTCCCTGGCTGAAACCCCGTTTCCTTGTCAGTCACCTAGCTTGGCCAGCGCCCGCCGCAGGTTGTCGCGTGCCGGCTGTTCCCAGCGTTCGGCCAGGGGTGGGTGCTGGTACAGCCGGGGCATGTCCAGCAGATGGCGCAGGACTTTTCCGCGTCCGACGCGGAACAGCGGTTCCGGCACCCAGGCAAACTCGGCGCGGATCGCCGCTTCGTAACGCCCATAGCTTTCGGGCGGGCTGGCCAGAATGCTCAGGTCCAGATCGACCACCAGGGCGGCGTCGGGCTCGCTCGGCGCCTGCTGGTGGCGGGTGGCGAGAATCAGCTCTTCAACCTCAGGGGCATGCTCGGCCAGGCCGGCCTGGCCTAGCCAGGCGCAGGTCTGTGCGGCGCTGGCGGCCTCGTTGTCCTGGCGCTGGGTGTCGTAGACCAGGTCATGGGTCCAGAGCGCCAGCTCGACCCGGTCCGGGTGAACGGCGAGCGCCCGCCAGGCATCGAAATGCCCCAGGCAGGCGTCGATATGGGCGGCTGTGTGATAAGCACGCTGGGGTTCGCCATAGGCGGTCAGCAGTTGTGCGAAACTGCCGACCGGTGCCGCGCCACCCAGGCGTTGCCAGAGCTGGTTCCAGCGGCTTTCAGTCAAGCGGCTGGCGTGTGTCATGGCCCGACCTGGCGGGGAAACAGCGGGTTGCCGCAGCGGTTGCAGAAGGCCGCGCCATGCTCGTGGTTGTTCTTCGAGCAGGTCGGGCAGTTGTGCTTGAGCAGGCCGTCGCCGCCGCGCATGGCGGTGGCCAGTTCGGCGGTGAAGATCCCGGTGGGCACGGCGATGATCGAGTAACCGGTGATCATCACCAGTGATGCGAGCATCTGCCCCAGAACGGTCCTGGGCACTATGTCGCCGAAGCCGACCGTGGTCAGGGTGACGATTGCCCAGTAGATGCTGATGGGAATGCTGGTGAAGCCGTTTCCGGGCCCCTCCACCACGTACATCAGGGCGCCGAAGACCGTGACCAGGGTGGCGATGCAGACAAAGAATACGATGATTTTCTGCTGGCTGCCGCGCAGGGCGGTGAGCAGGAAGTTGGCCTGTTTCAGGTAGGGGCTGAGCTTGAACACGCGGAAGATCCGCAGCATGCGGATCACCCGAATGATCAGCAGGTACTGGGCGTCGGGATAGAGCAGCGCCAGCAGTCCCGGCAGTATCGCCAACAGATCGATCAGGCCATAGAAACTCAAGGCGTAGCGCAGGGGCTTGGGCGAGCAGTAGAGCCGCACCAGGTATTCGAGGGCGAACACCCCGGTAAAGGCCCACTCGATGCCGGTCAGCAGTTCGCCGTGGCGGCTGTGAATCCGGTCGACGCTGTCGAGCATCACCACCACCAGGCTGGCGAGAATGCACAGCAGCAGCGCCTGGTCGAAGCGCTGGCCGGCCCGGGTGTCGGTCTGGAAAATGATGGTGTAGAGGCGCTCGCGCCAGCCCTGCTGCATGCTTTGTCCCTGTGGTCGCCCTAGGGGGGCTCCGAGGGCGATAGACTAGGGCCTGGCGTTCGTTATTGCCACGCTTGCGTGGCGTAGCGCTTTTCGTAGGGTGGCGTTAGCCGCGCAGAAAATCGCTCCGACAAACAACGCCGTACCCGCCGCGCGGCGTAACCCACGCGGATGGGCGCGCACTGGCGAATGAATTCGCCCCTACAATCCAAGGCAGCGGGTTTTTCGTAGGGTGGGGGCGCGGCGTCCCGGATTGCGCTGCGCTTATCCATTGGGCTACTCGACCTTAAGCACCAGCTTGCCGAAGTTTTCCCCGGAGAACAGCTTGAGCAGGGTTTCGGGGAAGGTCTGCAGCCCCTCGACTATGTCTTCCTTGCTTTTCAGCTTGCCGCTGGCCAGCCAGCCGGCCATTTCCTGGGCCGCTTCGGCGAAGCGCGGGGCGTAGGTCATCACCACCATGCCTTCCATCCGCGCGCTGTTGACCAGCAGGTTCAGGTAATTGGCCGGGCCCTTGACCGCTTCCTTGTTGTTGTACTGGCTGATGGCGCCACAGATGATCACCCGGGCCTTGAAGGCCAGGCGCGTCAGCACGGCGTCGAGGATATCGCCGCCGACGTTATCGAAGAACACGTCCACGCCTTTCGGGCACTCGCGCTTGAGACCGGCGTGCAGGTCTTCGTTCTTGTAGTCGATGACGCCATCGAAGCCCAGTTCATCGACCAGCAGGGCGCATTTGCGGGCGCCGCCGGCGATGCCGATCACCCGGCAGCCCTTGAGCTTGGCGATCTGCCCGGCGATGCTGCCGACTGCTCCGGCGGCGCCGGAGATGACCACGGTTTCACCGGCCTTGGGCATGCCGACATCGAGCAGGGCGAAGTAGGCGGTCATGCCGGTCATGCCCAGGGCGGACAGGTAGAGCGGCAAGGGCGCACGGCTGGGGTCGACCTTGTAGAAGCCCTTGGGTTCGCCGAGAAAGAAGTCCTGCACGCCGAGGGCGCCGTTGACATGGTCGCCGACGGCGAAGTCGGGGTGCTGGGAGGCGATCACCTCGCCCACGCCCAGGGCGCGCATCACTTCGCCGAGGCCCACGGGCGGGATATAGGAGCGGGCGTCGTTCATCCAGCCACGCATGGCGGGGTCCAGGGACAGGTATTGATTGCGCACCAGGATCTGCCCCGGGCCGGGCTCGCCCCGTGAGGTTTCCACGTAGCTGAAGGTCTCGCGGCTCGGCAGGCCGACGGGCCGTTGGGCGAGCAGGAACTGGCGGTTGAGCGGGGTCATGGCAGGCACTCGATAAATAGCGGAGCCTGAGGTTTAGCCCGGTGCCGGCCCCAGGGCAAGGTCCAACGCCAGGGCGAATGGGTTTTGATCCATAAAAATGATGATGGGTCGGTAGGCTTAATTGTTCGCATGGATAAGGGCCTAACCGGCCTTGTGATAGTGCTGCTCCAGGGGGCCGAGGCTGGCTAGACTCCGGGTTCGTTTCTCCCTTCATTTTCCCCTTGCGAGGATGCACAGATGAGCATGACCTTCTCCGGCCAGGTCGCCCTGGTGACTGGCGGTGCCGCCGGTATCGGCCGCGCCACGGCCCAGGCTTTCGCGGCCGAGGGCCTCAAGGTGGTGATTTCCGACCTGGACGTGGCCGGCGGCGAAGGCACGGTGCAACTGATTCGCGACGCCGGCGGCGAGGCGACCTTCGTGCGCTGCGACGTGACTCGCGAGGCTGAGGTCAAGGCGCTGATGGAGCGCACCCTGGCGGCTTATGGACGGCTGGATTATGCCTTCAACAACGCCGGGATCGAGATCGAGAAGGGCAAGCTGGCCGAGGGCAGCGAGGCCGAGTTCGACGCCATCATGGGCGTCAACGTCAAGGGCGTGTGGCTGTGCATGAAGTACCAGCTTCCTCTGATGCTGGCCCAGGGCGGTGGCGCCATCGTCAACACCGCCTCGGTGGCCGGACTCGGCGCGGCGCCGAAGATGAGCATCTACAGCGCCTCCAAGCACGCGGTGATCGGCCTGACCAAGTCGGCGGCCGTGGAATACGCGAAGAAGAAGATCCGGGTCAACGCGGTCTGTCCGGCGGTGATCGACACCGATATGTTCCGTCGCGCCTACGAGTCCGACCCGAAGAAGGGCGAGTTCGCCGCCGCGATGCACCCGGTCGGGCGCATCGGCAAGGTCGAGGAAATCGCCTGCGCCGTGCTCTATCTGTGCTGCGACGGCGCCGGTTTCACCACTGGCCATGCCCTGGCCGTGGATGGGGGCGCGACGGCGATCTGACCCCGGTTACTATGCCGGTTCGAACCGAGGCCCGTGCAGCGATGCACGGGCCTCGGCGTTTCTGGCGCCGTCCAGGCCTTTCCGGATGGAAGGCTGTCCGATCGAACGCAGACTGTCGGACGGTTGGCGCAAATAGACACTTACAAAACCGGGCGCAGTGGTCAAGAATCGACTGAATTTCGCTGGAGCCTAACAAGAATGACCGCCAGTCCCTTGCTGACCGCTTTTCTGCCCATTGCCCTCGGTATCATCATGCTCGGTCTGGGCTTGTCCCTGACCCTGGCCGACTTCGCCCGGGTGCTGAAATTCCCCAAACCGGTACTGGTCGGCCTGGCCTGCCAGGTGCTGCTGCTACCGCTGCTGTGCTTCCTGATCGCCAAGGGCTTCGGCCTGGCGCCCTTGCTGGCCGTGGGCCTGATGCTGCTGGCGGCCTCGCCCGGCGGTACCTCGGCCAATCTCTACAGCCACCTGGCCCATGGCGACGTGGCGCTGAATATCAGCCTGACCGCGGTGAACTCGGTGATCGCCGTGCTGACCATGCCGCTGATCGTCAACCTGTCGCTGATGCACTTCATGGCCGCCGACCAGGTGTTGCCGCTGCAGTTCGGCAAGGTGGTCCAGGTGTTCGCCATCGTCCTCGGCCCCGTGGCCATCGGCATGTTCCTGCGCAGCCGCTTTCCGGCATTCGCCGCCCGCATGGATAAACCGGTGAAGATCGGCTCGGCCCTGTTCCTGCTGCTGGTCATAGTGCTGGCGTTCGTCAAGGACTGGCAGACGGTGGTCGACTATGCGCCGCAGGTGGGGATGGCCGCCCTGGTCTTCAACCTGGTCAGCCTGGGCGTCGGTTACTACGTGCCGCGCCTGCTCAAGCTGCCTTTGCGCCAGGCCGTGGCCATCGGCATGGAGATCGGCATCCACAACGGCACCCTGGCCATCGCCCTGGCGCTGAGCCCGATGCTGCTGAACAACTCGACCATGGCGATCCCGGCGGCGATCTACAGCCTGATCATGTTCTTTACCGCGGCGTTGTTCGGCTGGTGGGTTAACCGGGTGCATGGGCGGGAACTGGCCGCCGAGGCGCCCTAAGCCGCCAGGCGAAGGGCTGAAACCACCCGCACCGAAAAAAGCGCCTTCAGGGCGCTTTATTTTGGCCGATACCTAAGGTGCGCTCGCCGGCAGCTGCCATGCTTTAGCCATTATTATTCTGAAAACGACCCCGGCATAGCTGTTAGCCCGTAAAGCCAGGGGCTGGGCTTGTATCGATCCGGGCTGAAAGGCAAGTCTGCAGGGTATTTGAAGGGTTCAAGCTGCATTTGCATGCTCAACAAGGGGATTGAACGCCATGATTTCGGCCTTGCAACGCAGTTTCGCCAATATCGCCATGGCGAAGAAACTGGGCATCGGTTTTGGTTTGGTCCTGCTGCTGACCGGGGTGGTGGCGGCCATCGGCCTGACTTCGCTGCAGGCGATCAGCCTGCGCTTCGAGGGCCTCAAGCAGATGTCCGCGGTCAACAGTTCGGTGCTGCGGGTGCGTTTGCACGAGCAGGCCTTCTCTCTGACCGGCGACGCCAAGTCGGTGGAGGAGTTACGCAAGGGCGTCGAGGCGATCCTGCTGCTGACCGCCGAACTGAAAAGCCAGTCGGCCACCAGCCGTGCGGCGATGGACGAAGTGGAGCAGGCCCTGGCGGCCTACCGCGGCTCCTTCGATCAGTTCGTCGAGCTGGCCCTGGCCAAGGACCTGGCACTGGAACTGGCCAACTGGTCGGTGGAGAGCGTGGCGAACAACCTCAACCTGCTGCAGGCCGGCCTGGCCGATGACGGCACCTACGAGCTGAAGGATTCCCAGGGTCAGGTCGGTGCCCAGTTCGTCGAGCAGGCCAACGAGGTCAGCCAGGTGTCGCGCCTGATGCTGCAAGCCCTCAACGAAGCCCATCTGCGCCTGAACAAGAGCCGCAAGGGCGCGGAAGAGGGCACCACGACCAAGATCGTCCAGGCCGACGAGGCCCTGGTCCTGGCGGAAAAGCTCAAGGCTGCGGTGACCGACGCCGGTTATCGCACCGTGCTCGGCGAAGTCAGCACCCATATCACCAATTTCACCGCCAAGCTGGATGAATACATCGACCTGCTGGCCCGCGAGCAGCAGGTCTATGCCCAGATGCGCGGGCACGCCGAGCAGGTGGTGCAGCGTGTCGACCAAGCCTATGCCGAGCAGGACGCGGCGATGCAACGTGAGCTCAAGGCCAACTCGGCGTTGATCCTCGGCTCCTCGGTGCTGGCCCTGCTGGTGGGGCTGGCGGCGGCGGTGCTGATCACCCGGGTCATAGTAGGTCCGCTGAAAACCGTGATTCGGGTGGCCAACCGGATCGCCGACGGCGACCTGAGCGCGAAGATCCAGGTGCGCGGCAGTGACGAGATCGGCCAGTTGATGAGCGCCATGCAGCAGATGTCGGCCGGCCTCAGCGCCATCGTCAGCGGCCTGCAGGCGGGTATCGACCAGATCGCCGCGTCCGCCCGCTCGCTGTCGGCGGTGACCGAGCAGACCAATGCCGAGGTCAGCAGCCAGAAAGAGGAAACCGAACAGGTCGCCACGGCGATGAACCAGATGACCGCCACCGTGCACGATGTGGCGCGCAATGCCGAAGCCGCGGCGCTGGCGGCCGAAACGGCGGACGCCAAGGTCAGCAATGGCCAGGGGGTGGTGCGCCAGACGATGGCACGTATCGAGCAGTTGTCGGCCTCTTCAAGTTCGGCGAGCCAGAGCATCCAGAGCCTGAGCCAGGAAATCCAGAATATCGGCGCCGTCCTGGGGGTGATCAAGAGCGTGGCCGAGCAGACCAACCTGCTGGCGCTGAACGCGGCGATCGAGGCCGCCCGGGCCGGCGACCAGGGCCGCGGCTTCGCCGTGGTGGCCGACGAGGTCCGCGCCCTGGCCAAGCGCACCCAGCAAGCCACCGCCGAGATCGAGCGACTGGTCGGGGCCCTGCAGCAAGGGGCGCAGACCTCGGTGGCGCAGATCCAGAGCAGCAGCGACCTGGTCGAGCTGACGGTCAGCGATGCCCTGCAGACGGAAAGCGCCCTGGGCAGCATCGCCGCCGCGGTGTCGGTGATCCACCAGATGAACCAGCAGATCGCCGCGGCGGCCGAACAGCAGAGCTCGGTGGCCGAGGAGATCAACCGCAGCGTGACCAATATCCGCGGCAGCGCCGATCAGTCGTCCCTGGCCATGGAGGGCACCGCCGCCTCCAGCATCGAACTGGCGACCCTGAGCAACGAACTGCAGGGCATGGTCGGGCATTTCAAGCTTTAGCCCCTTAGCTGGCTGTCGGACAACAGTCGTAGATAAGCCTTGGTGCAATCCGGGGCAGCGGGTTTCGACGAAGCGCCGGTAGGCCGTAGGTCGGGTTAGCGAAGCGTAACCCGACAACGATGCTGTCGGGTTAGCAAAACGTAACCCGACCTACGAAAAGCGAATGTGCCTGCTTTGGCAGACCAAGGGCGGGTGAAACCCGCGCACTCGATCGTGCCCATGCTCCGCGTGGACATGCCACCTGTGCCGCTCCGCGTCACGCCGTCCCGTAGGCTGCGCTCCGCGCACCGGGGCTCGCGGCGGGTGCCGACCTCCCGGCTGAGCACACGGCGTAGCCTACAAACTGGCCCGCCCGCGGGCATTCAGGATCAGCAGGGTCAGCACCCCGGCGACCAGGCCCCAGAACGCCGAGCCGATGGAGAACAGGCTGAAACCCGAGGCGGTGACCATAAAGGTGATCAGCGCAGCTTCCCGTTCCCGGGGTTCCTGCATGGCCTGGGTCAGGCCGTTGATCAGCGAGCCGAACAGCGCCAGGGCGGCGATCGACAGCACCAGCTCCTTGGGAAGGGCGGCGAACAGCGCGGCCAGGGTCGCGCCGAATGTTCCGGCTATGCCGTAGAAAATGCCGCACCAGACCGCCGCCGTGTAGCGCTTGTGTTTGTTCTCGTGGGCATGTGGGCCGCAGCAAATGGCCGCACTGATGGCGGCCAGGTTGATGCCATGGGCGCCGAACGGGGCGATCAGCAGCGAGGCGAGGCCGGTTACCGTGATCAGCGGCGAGGCGGGCACCTCGTAGCCGTCGGCGCGCAGTATGGCGATGCCGGGCATGTTCTGCGAGGTCATGGCCACCACGAACAGCGGGATGCCGATGCTGATGGTCGCCGCCAGGGAGAAGGCCGGCGTGGTCCACACCGGGGTCGCCAGTTCCAGCCGAAAGCTGCCGAAATCCAGCAGCCCGAGCAGCCCGGACAATGCCGTGCCGACCACCAGGGCACCCAGTACGGCATAGCGCGGCGACAGGCGCTTGATCAGCAGGTAGCTCAGGAACATGCCCAGCACCAGGCCGGTGCGGTGCTGGGCGGCGACGAAGATCTCGCTGCCGATCTTGAACAGGATGCCGGCCAGCAAGGCCGCGGCCAGGGATGCGGGCAGGCGACGGACCAGGCGCTCGAAGCTGCCGGTCAGGCCGCAGACGGTGACCAGCAGGGCGCAGGTGATGTAGGCGCCTATCGCTTCGGCGTAGCTCACCCCGGCCAGGCTGGTGATCAGCAGGGCCGCGCCGGGGGTGGACCAGGCGATGGTGATGGGCGTGCGGTAGCGCAGGGACAGGCCGATGCTGCAGATCGCCATGCCGAGCGACAGCGCCCAGATCCAGGAGGAGATCTGGCCGGCGCTCAGGCCGGCGGCCTGGCCGGCCTGGAACATCAGGACCAGCGAACTGGTGTAGCCGGTGAGCATGGCGATGAAACCGGCGGCCACCGCCGCGGGCGAGGAGTCGCGCAGCAGGTGCAGCTTTTCTTTGGGCCGGCTTTCGCTGGCTAGGCTTTCGTTCATCGGCTGCCGACCTCGGCGAATATCGGGTAGAGGGAGGCGACCAGCAGCAGCGCCATGGCGATATTGAAGCCGCGCAGCACCCGCGGTTTGTCCAGCCAGTGACGCAGCAGGCTGCCGGCCACCGTCCAGAGGCCGACGCTGGGGCAGTTCACCAGGGCGAACAGGGCGGCGATCAGCAACACATTGACCAGGAAATTGTCCTGGGGCGTGTAGGTGGTGATGGCGCCTATGGCCATGACCCAGGCCTTGGGGTTGACCCACTGGAACGCCGCGGCCTGGAGAAAGGTGAAGGGTTTGCCGCGGCTCTCGCCGCTGGCCTGGGGCGCGCCGGCACCGGCGATCTTCCAGGCCAGATAGAGTAGGTAGGCGGCGCCCAGGTAGCGCAGCGTCGTGTAGAGCAGCGGCTGGCGCTCGAACAGTTGGCCCAGCCCGAGGCCGACGGCCAGCACCAGCAGCATGAACCCCAGGCTGATGCCGAGCATATGCGGCAGGCTGCGGCGCAGGCCGAAGTTCAGCCCGGATGCCAGCAGCATCATGTTGTTCGGGCCCGGGGTCACCGAGGTGACAAAGGCAAAGGCGATAAAGGCGACCAGCAGTTCGGGACTCATGACGGGCTCTCCAGCAAGAGCCTCCAGCCTAAGCCGGGAGGTGAAGCCCGTCGCGATACAGCGGGACGGCGGATCGGCCGTACAGTCCAGGCTGGTAAAGCGCGTATGGAACTGGTTAGTGTTTCGCCTTCGCGGCTTATCGGTAAAAGGAACTTGCATGGAACACAACCCCTACAGCGCGCCCCGGGTCGAGCTGCTCGAGCCGCTGCCGGTCGTCGCACTCGAACGCTGGAGTGCCCGCCACCTGAGTCTGCTGGCCTGGCTGACGCTGGTTTCGCTGCTGGGCACCCTGGTGGTGCTCGGCTTTGGCCTGGTCGCGCAGCGCCTCGAACTCGGCGCCTACCAGCCGGCTATCGATGGGCTGAGCCTGGCGTTGACCGCGCTGGGCTGTTACCTGCTGCTGCGTCTGAAGGCCTTCGCCGAGGCGCGTTTCGCCGCCAAGCACCTGGCTTGGCCGGTGGGGTGCGCGGTGGTCGGCTATGGGGCGCTGGGGATTTTCGAGCATGGGGTCGACGAAGTCGCCATGGCCAGCCTGAACTGGCAGGCGTTCGTCTACCTGGGGCTGATGCTCCTCGCGGGCGGCCTTACTCTCTGGCTCGGTATTCGCCTGCTTATGGTCGAACAGGCCTACCCGGTGTTTCGACTGATGGCCTGGCTGGATATCGCCAGCGGCATCTGCCTGCTCTCGGTGGTGCTGATGATGGTCGCGGTATTGCCCCTGCTGGGAGGGAACGTGGCGATGATGCTGGTGTTCTTCAAGGGCGCCGCCGAGCAGCGCGGCCTGCAAAAAAATCCCGGGTAGAACGGGGTCCCGTAGGTAGTGCTCGGCGCGCCGTGGCGAAAGCTAGGCATTTTCACGAAAAATTCGTCGGCATCGGGGTGCCCGTCCGCGTGGGTTACGTCGCGCGGCGAGTACGGTGCGGTTTGCCAAACCGGCTTTCTGCGCGACTAACCCACCCTACGAAAAGCACAGAGCGCCGCTCAGCCCGGCGTGCCATCCGGCTGGCGGGTCTTGCCCAGGGCCTGATTGACTTCCAGCCAGCCATTGACCGCGGACTCGCCCGCCTCGCCGAAGACACGCTGCAGCAATTTGGCTTGCTCGCGGCGCAGGGCCAGTTCCAGCTTGGCGCCCTCGGCGGTGAAGCCGAGCAGGCGCCGGCGCTTGTCGTCCTCGGCGACCACGCTCTGCACCAGGTGCATTTCCAGCAACTGGCGCAGCGGCGTGCTCAGGGCCTGTTTGCTCACCCCCAGGTAGCCGAGCAGCTGTTTGACGCTCAGGTCGGGGTACTTGGCGATAAAGAACAGGATGCGGTGGTGTACCCGGCTCAAGCCGCGGCGGGCGAGCATTTCGTCGGCCTTGGCGGTGAACGCCTGGTAGCCGAAGAAGAAGGCCTCCATGGCGGCCTGCTGAGTGGTCGCGTTTTTAAGGTCAAGCATATTGACGTATCTACCCGAGGCGTCGTAATTTCGGTCAATCAGTTTGACTTATTTTTCCCTGCCTTTGCCACCGGTGACTTTGCATGGCCTTCTCCGAACGTATCACCCGTCTGAAAAGCTCCCTGATCCGTGAAATCCTCGCCGCGGCCCAGCGCCCGGAGGTGATGTCCTTCGCCGGCGGCCTGCCGGCCGAGGCCATGCTGCCGCGGGTGGAGTGGGCGGACCTGCCGGTGGCCATGGGGCAATACGGCATGAGCGAAGGCGAGCCGGAACTGCGCGAAGCCATAGCCGCCGAGGCGCGGGAGCTGGGCATCGCCTGCGAGGCCAGCCAGGTGTTGATCGTCAGCGGTTCGCAGCAGACCCTGGACCTGGCCAGCAAGCTGTTTATCGACCCGGGCACCGAGGTGTTGCTGGAGGCGCCGACCTACCTGGCGGCGCTGCAGGCTTTCCAATTGTTCGGTGCCGAGTGCCTGGCCGTACCCCAGGAGGCCGATGGTCCCGAGCTGGCGGCCCTGCGCCGGACCCTGGAACAGCACAAGCCGGCCTTCGCCTACCTGATCCCGACCTTCCAGAATCCCTCGGCGGTGCGCTACAGCGAAGCCAAGCGCGATGCCGTGGCGGCCTTGCTGGACGAGTTCGAGGTGCCCCTGATCGAGGACGAGCCCTACCGCGAGCTGGTGTTCGATGACGGCAGCGCCACGCCCATAGTCACCCGCCTGAAGAAGGCCAGCTGGATCTACACCGGCACCGTCTCCAAGACCCTGTTGCCCGGCCTGCGCGTGGGCTTCCTGATCGCCACGCCGGACCTGTTCCCGCACCTGCTGCGCCTCAAGCAGTCGGCGGACCTGCACACCAACCGTATCGGTCAGTGGCAGGCGCTGAAGTGGCTGGGCAGCGAGA
>DATDTH010000133.1:0-12802 GCA_035290985.1 Pseudomonas sp.
AAAACCATGAATGGGTAGTGCGCATTCGGCGCCGGGGCGAGGATAATGCCCGGATGCCCGCCCGCTTTGCGTCCACACGGAGGTTTCATGCCTTACTTCGACCATGACGGTTGCCAACTGCACTACGAGGAATACGGCCAAGGTAGCCCGCTGCTGCTCTTGCATGGCCTGGGCTCCAGCAACCTGGACTGGGAATACCAGACCGCGGTGCTGGCCAGCCGCTACCGGGTGATCGCCATGGACATGCGTGGCCATGGACGCTCCGACAAGCCGGACGAGCGCTACAGCATGGCCGGCTTCGCCGCAGACGTGGCGGCCCTGATCGAGCAACTGCAACTGGGCCCGGTGCATCTGGTCGGCATCTCCATGGGCGGCATGATCGCGTTTCAGCTCGGCGTCGACCGCCCGGAGTTGCTCAAGAGCCTGACCATCATCAACAGCGGCCCGGAAGTGAAGGTACGCAGCCCACGGGAGGCCCTCGAACTCGTCAGGCGCTGGACCCTGTCGCGCCTGCTCAGCCTGGACAAGGTCGCCCAGGGCCTGAGCCGGATCCTCTTCCCCAAGCCGTCCCAGGTCGAACTGCGGCTGAAGATCCAGCGCCGCTGGCCGCGCAACGACAAGCGCGCCTACCTGGCCAGCCTCGACGCGATCATCGGCTGGGGCGTGCGGGAACGCCTGGCGCTCATCACCTGTCCTACCCTGGTGGTCACGGGCGACCGCGACTACACCCCCGTGGCCCGCAAGGAAACCTATGTCGCGGAACTGCCCAATGCCCGCCTGGCGGTGATTGACGACTCCGGGCACGCCACACCCATGGACCAGCCGGACATCTTCAATGCCTTGCTGCTGGACTTTCTCGGCGAAGTCGAGCGCAGCGCCCTGTCGAGCAAAGCCAAACCCAAACCCAAACCGACCCGAAACAGGACCCTCAAGCCATGTTGAGAAAACTTGCCCTCGCCGCCTGCTCCCTGCTGTTCGCCGCCCACCTGATGGCCGCGGACAAACCCCATGTGCTGCTGACCACCAGCCTGGGCGACGTGGAGATCGAGCTGGAGGCCGACAAGGCGCCGATCAGCGTGAAGAACTTCCTGGCCTATGTGGACAGCGGCTACTACAACGGCACCATATTCCACCGGGTGATCCCGGGTTTTATGGTCCAGGGCGGCGGCTTCACCCCGGACATGGCGCAGAAGACCACCCAGGCCTCGATCAAGAACGAAGCCGATAACGGCCTGCACAATGTGCGCGGCACCCTGGCCATGGCCCGCACCTCGGTGGTCGACTCGGCCACCAGCCAGTTCTTCATCAACCAGGCGGACAATGCCTTCCTCGACCACGGCTCGCGCGACTTCGGCTACGCGGTGTTCGGCAAGGTCGTGCGTGGCCTGGACGTGGTCGACAAGATCGCCCAGGTACCGACCGCCACAGTGGCCGGCAGCCAGAACGTGCCCCGCACGCCAGTGCTGATCGTCAGCGCCAAGCGCCTCTGACACGACGGCCTGCCTAAACCCGAGGCTCGGCGGCACCCAAGGGTGTCGCCGAGCACACGGCGCCCGCCGTCGCACCCACAGTCCAAGGCCGTCATGTACCGTCGTTTCGAACAACTGATCGATATCTTCCGCACCGGCCCCACGGAGGCCCCCCCCACCCGGGTCTGGGGCTTCTACCTGTATTTCCTGCGCCAGGTCTGGCCCAGCTTCGCCGCCCTGCTGCTGGTCGGACTGGTGGTGGCGCTGATCGAGGTCGCCCTGTTCCGTTACCTCGGCCGCCTGATCGACCTGGCCCAGGGCAGCCCGGACGCCGCGTTTTTTCAACGCCACGGCGCCGAACTGGCCTGGATGGCCGTGGTCGCGCTGCTGTTGCGGCCCCTGTTCGTCGGCCTGCACGACCTGCTGGTGCACCAGGCCATCAACCCCAGCCTGACCAACCTGATCCGCTGGCAGAACCACAACCATGTGCTCAAGCAGAGCCTGGGTTTCTTCCAGAACGACTTCGCCGGACGCATCGCCAACCGCATCATGCAAACCGGCAACGCCCTGCGCGATTCCGCCGTGCAGGCGGTGGACGCACTCTGGTATGTGCTGATCTATGCCATCAGCGCCCTGGTATTGTTCGCCGAAGCCGACTGGCGGCTGATCCTGCCCCTGCTGCTGTGGATAGTCGCCTATGTGGCCGCCCTGCGCTTCTTCGTGCCGCGGATCAAGCGTCGCTCGGTGATCGCCTCCGAGGCCCGTTCCAAGCTGATGGGCCGCATAGTCGACGGCTACACCAATATCGCCACCCTCAAGCTGTTCGCCCATACCCGTTTCGAACAGGGCTACGCCCGCGAGGCGCTGTCCGAGCAGACGGAAAAGCTCCAGCTGACCAACCGCATGGTCACCACCATGGACGTGGTCATCACCGCCATGAACGGTGTGCTGATAGTCGCCACCACCGGCCTGGCGCTGTGGTTGTGGAGCAGGGGCTCGCTGTCCCTGGGCGCCATCGCCCTGGCCACCGGCCTGGTGATCCGCATCGTCAATATGTCCGGCTGGATCATGTGGGTGGTCAGCGGCATCTTCGAGAACATCGGCACCGTGCAGGACGGCATGCAGACCATTGCCCAGCCACGCAGCGTGACCGATCGCGACGAGGCGCCCCTGCTGGCGGTCAGCCAGGGCGAAGTGCGCTTCGAGGCGGTGCATTTCCACTACGGCAAGACCAGCGGTGTGATAGCCGGGCTGGACCTGGTGATCCGGCCCGGAGAGAAGATCGGCCTGATCGGTCCCTCCGGTGCCGGCAAGTCGACCCTGGTCAACCTGCTGCTGCGCCTGTACGACCTGGAAAGCGGACGCATCCTGATCGACGGCCAGGACATCGCCGCGGTCGCCCAGGAGAGCCTGCGCGCCCAGATCGGCATGGTCACCCAGGACACCTCCCTGCTGCACCGCTCGATCCGTGACAACCTGCTGTACGGCAAACCCGACGCCAGCGACGCCGAACTCTGGGAGGCCGCCGGCAAGGCCCGCGCCGACCAGTTCATCCCGCAACTGATCGACAACCAGGGCCGCAGCGGCTTCGACGCCCAGGTCGGCGAGCGCGGGGTCAAGCTCTCCGGCGGCCAGCGCCAGCGCATCGCCATTGCCCGCGTGCTGCTCAAGGACGCGCCCATCCTGATCCTCGACGAGGCGACCTCGGCGCTGGACTCGGAAGTCGAGGCGGTGATCCAGGACAGCCTGGACACCCTGATGCAGGACAAGACGGTGATCGCCATCGCCCACCGTCTCTCCACCATCGCCCGCATGGACCGCCTGGTGGTGCTGGACCAGGGCCAGGTGGTCGAGACCGGCAGCCACGCCGAACTGCTGCGCCAGGGCGGGCTCTATGCCCGCCTCTGGCAACGCCAGACTGGTGGCTTTGTCGGGGTGACGTAAACCCCAGGATTCGCGGCTGTTAGTCACCCGAAAGCGCCCGTGCAAGAGCAACGGGGGCACCCAAACCTTGCTGGCGTTTCTCGGTTCTGCCACCGCGCGCAACCCGGGCTCCGCTTTGGCGGGTTACGCCGCGCGGCAGATGCGGCGTTGCCTGCCAGGCCGGTTGTCCGCGCGGCTAACCCGCCCTACAAAAAACGCTTCGGCGAAACCTACGGGTCATGCATGGAGCTCTGGTAGGGCGGGTGCAACCCGCAAGTTTTTCGCACAACCCTGTGCTTGCCTCGTGGGGCGCACGACGGTGTCAGCCTCACGTCTGCCGATAGGGCAAGGCGCTGCGCGCCTCTTCGGCGTAGGCCAGCACCCCGACTCGTTCCTGTTCGAGAAAGGCCGCGACCGCCGCGCGCAGGCCGGGATGGCAGAGTTGGTGCCAGGAACGGGTGATCACCGGCTCGAAGCCGCGGATCAGCTTGTGCTCGCCCTGGGCGCCGGCATCGAAGCGTTGCAGCCCCTGGCTCAGGGCATAGTCCATGCCCTGGTAGAAGCAGGTCTCGAAGTGCAACCGATCGAACTCGGCCAGGCAGCCCCAGTAACGGCCATACAGGCTGTCGCCGCCGACCAGGCTGAAGGCCATGGCCACTGGGCGCGCGCCCTGGCGCGCTAGCACCACCCGGATGGCCTGGGGCATGCGTTCGGCCAGCAGGCTGAAGAACGCCCGGCTCAGGTAGGGTTGCTGACCACGCACCTGGTAGGTATTGGCGTAGCAGGCATAAACGAAATCCCACTCGGCCTCGCTTAGTTCATGGCCCTGGCGCCAGTCGAAGGCGATGCCCTGCCCCGCCACCTGCTCGCGCTCCTTGCGCAGTTGCTTGCGCTTGCGCGAGGCCAGGGCATCGAGGAAATCCTGGAAATCGCGGTAGCCGCGGTTGTGCCAGTGGAACTGGCAGCCCAGGCGTTCCAGCCAGCCGTCACGTCCGCGCAGCAGGCTGTCCGCCAGCTCATCGGTGAAGTTGATATGCAGGCTCGACAGCCCTTCGGCTTCCAGCTCCTGGCTCAGCCCGTCGAGCAACTCGGCCGCGGCCTCGGGGAACCCCAGCAGGCGCGGCCCGCCCACCGGGCTGAAGGGCACGGCGCCGAGCAGTTTCGGGTAATAACGGATACCGGCGCGCCGGCAGGCGTCGGCCCAGCCATGGTCGAACACGTATTCGCCATAGGAGTGGTTTTTCACATAGGCCGGCAACGCCGCCAGCAGTTGCCCATCGGCAGCGGTCAGCAGGCGGTGGGCCGGCATCCAGCCCGTGCCCGGACCGACACTGCCGCTGTCCTCCAGGGAACTGAGAAAGGCGTGACTGAGAAAGGGCTGCCCCTCGGGAACCAGGGCATCCCAGGTGCTGGCATCCAGATCGGCGAGGTGCTGCAGGGTCGAGATAGGCATGGGCGCAGTCTGGCGCGCCGCGCGGCGGAAACAAAGTGTATTTATGGCGCCCGATAAAAAAACCCCGCACGAGGCGGGGCTAAATAAGGAGTGGAGAGATCGCGGTTGAAACTTAGAACACGTACTGGGCGCGAACCACGAAACCGTCGCCGTCGTCATCGCCTTCGAGGTTGGTCACCTTGTCGGTTTTGGCCTTGACGTAGACGCCGCTGATTTTCACCGCATCGTTGGCGTACCAGTTCACACCCAGGTTATGCACCTTGGCTTCGGAGTCGCCGACTTCGCGGGTGGCCGAAGCGGTCACGATATTGTCGTCCTCGACGCTCAGGCTGTCGTAGCGGTAGAACAGCTCCCAGGCGCCGGTCTGCTTGTTCGTCGGTTTGATCGAGTCGAACTTGCCCAGCTTGTAGCCACGGGCCTCGCCGGTCAGGGTGTAGGCCACCTGGGCGTAGAAGGCATCGCCCTCGATGTCCTGGAAGGCATCGCTGTCGGCTTCCAGCTCACGCGTGAGGTATTCGCCCTGCAGCGACAGCGGGCCCATGGCCCAGGCCGCTTCCAGCCCCATGGCATTGTCCTGGTCGTAGGAACCGGCGGGTCTGTTGCTGCCGCCGCCCAGAACCGGGCGATTGCCGTTCGGACCGGCATCGTTGCCGCCCAGGGTTTCCACGCCGCGCATGCCCAGACGGCTGCGGAAGCGCGAATCGACCACCGAGTCAGACACATCGCGGGTGGCCATGTTCAGGCCGAAGTGCAGCACATTGCCGGCTTCGTGCAGCGGGGCGAAGACGCCGCGCAGGTTGACCTGCTTGTTGGCATCGCCATCGACGTCGTTGCTGTCCTTGCTGAACAGGCCACCGGAGAGGTAGACCGAGCTGCCGAGGGTAGAAGACAGCTGCACGCCCAGGCCGTTCTGGTGACCGTTGGCCCAGTCGATCATATCGTAGCCGGCGTTACGCTCCTGGGCGGTGACCCACTTGGAGCTGGTGGCTTTTTCCAGGCCGAACTCCGGGTCGAAACGGCCGACCTTGATGGAGACCGGGGCGAAGCCGTTGTAGGCGAGCGAGGCTTCGTCGAAGTAACCGTCGTCGGAGCTGCCGGCGTTGTGCGAGAAGTCGTAGGAGATGGCGTAGGCCCAATCCGTGTAGGCGACACCGGAGATTTCCAGGAAGGCGCGACGGAAATAGGCGGCATCGGCGGTTTCACCATTGTCGGTGTAGATGCCATCGAAACGGCTGTAGTCCGCCTGCAGACGACCGCCAACCTTGAAGCCGAACGCCTTGTCGGCGGTGGCCACTTCCAGGCCGCCTTTGGTCTTGACCACGATGTCGGCACCGTCGGTCGTCACAGTACCGGCCACGGCCTGGGCGGAGATGGCCAAAGCCAGGGTGCTGGCGGCAAAAGCGGCGCCCAGAAATGAGTGCTTGCGGATCATCGAAGAATTCCCCTTTAGAGTTTTAGCGTCTAAAACACGCCGGACATCTGGCCCGTTTGTGTTGGGGGGAATCTTGGCGGCGGCTTATTTCAGCCCGATTGCCGATATATAAATATTTTGTGACAGCGGAACTTTCTTAGTCCGAATATTTATATAAACCATGGACCGACCTCGGCCCGGAATTCGACCATGGCACGTGCCATAGGGTGCGCGGCGCACCCTATGGCAAGCGCTGATTTTATTGGGTGCCCGACTGCAGCCGCCTGGCCAGCCAGTAATCCAGGCTGAACCAGCGGCCCGCGCCATTGAAGAACAGCACCAGCAGCATGACCAGGTAGGTGGCGGCGAACTCGATGCCGTTGTTCAGCACCACGAACTTGCCGCTGCCGGTCAGCCAGTCGTAGTCGCCATGGGCCTTGAGCAAGTCGCGGGCCCGGGCGATCTTCTCCACCGACGCCAGCACCCGCTCGTTGGCGAAGGGCGCCGAGGCGTCGGCTATGGCCTGCCAGCCAAACGGCCAATGCACGCTGAAGATCGCCACCAGCATGGTCACCATCAACGGCAGGCAGATCCAGCGCACGGCCAGGCCGAACAGCAGGAGCAACGCTCCGCCGGTCTCGGTCAAGGCCGCCGCCCAGGCCAGCAGGGTCGGGAACGGCAGCCCCAGGCCCCAATCCGGATTGCCGAACCAGGCGATGGTCGCGTCCATATCCGCCAGCTTATGGGTGCCGGCCATCCAGAAGATCGGCACCAGGTACAGGCGCAACAACAGGGGCCCAAGGAAATCCAGGCGGCGGGTGGCATCCAGGCAGGCCTGGAGACGCTTGAGCAGATTAAGAAAATTGAACACGGTGAACTCCGGTCAGAGAAGAATATGGCTGCGCCGCCACTCGTCCAGCAGCGCGCGGCCTTGCTCCAGGTAATGCCCATCGGGCGTGAGGCCGCACGGCGCCGCCAGCTCCCGGAGCAGGGTCTCGCCACTGACCTCGCTCCCGGCATGCAGGCGCAGCGCCAGCTGATAGGCGAAGGGCGCCAGGTGCATGAAGCGCACCTGGTCGTGACGGTCGCGCCAGACCAGCAAGCAGGTCGGCTCGGCCGGCGGTGTCCGCGGCTGGTAGTCGACACCGATGCGATTGACCGGCCAGGCATAGGCCAATGGCCAGGCCAGGGCCGACCAGCGCGGCGGAGTGGCCAGCAGGTCCCCGGTCGAAACCTCGGCCGGCAGCTCGTCCTCGGCCACATCCAGGGCCAGCTCCACCCACTCGTAATGGGCCAGTTCGAGGATAAAGGGCGGATCGCCCGGTTCGGCCCGGTAGCCGTGCTGCAACCAGGCGAGAAACTCCTGGCCGATCTCGAGGAAATAGGCCGTGCGGCAGCGGTGTCCGGCCATAAAGACCCGGACCAGGCGCCGCCAGCGCGGCGCGTCGAGCAACCGCCGCAGCACCGGGAAGGCGCTCGCCAACAGGCTGTCCAGGTTGTTGAAGAACAGCGCCTCGTAGAGCGCCATGGGCTCGGCGGCGATGCCCGGCAAGAGCGCCTGGGCCTCGGGGTCGCGGATACGGGCGGCGAAGGCGCGTTGCACGTCGATTCCGTTCATCTGCCCTCCCCCCGCTGCCGCAGGCGGATCTGGCCGAGTTCGGCATAGAGCGCGTCGATGGGCGGAAAGTTGAAGTCCCGCTCCAGCAGGGTCGGGCGCACGCCATGCACGGCATAGCTGTGTTCCAGCAGCGCCCAGACCGGCTCGCAGACCGGTGCGCCGTGGCTGTCGATCTTCAGGTCCGGCGCCTGGTCGTAGTGCCCGGCCACATGCAGGTAGGCGATGCGTGCGCTGGGCATGGCCGCGATATAGGCCCGGGCATCGAAGCCGAAATTGGTGCTGTTGACCTGGACGTTGTTGACGTCCAGCAGCAGTTGGCAATCCGCCGTTTCCAGCACCGCGCGGACAAAGGTCGGCTCGTCCAGCTCGCCGGGCAGGCGCGCATAGGCCGAGACGTTCTCGATGATCAGCGGCCGCTCCAGCACCTGCTGCACGGTCTGCACTCGCCGGGCGATACGCTGCACCGACTCGTCGCTGAAGGGCAGCGGCATTAGATCGTACAGCTGCCCGTCGTCGGCACAGGCCGACAGGTGCTCGCTGTAAACCTGGATGCCGTGCTGATCGAGAAAGGCCTTGATGGCCTTGAGCAGCGACAGGTCGAGCGGTGCATAACCACCGAGATTGAGCGACAGACCGTGGCAGAGCAGCGGCAGGCGCTCGCTCAGGGCCCGCAGCTGACGCCCCAGCCGACCGCCGACGCCGATCCAGTTCTCCGGCGCCAGTTCCAGAAAATCCACCTGGCCCTGGGCGCTCTCGCCCAGCTCGGTGAGCAGGCCACGGCGCAGGCCCAGGCCCGCGCCAGCGACCCCGAGGCCAGTCGATCCCGCGCCAATGCCGGTCGGGTTCATCAGGCCTTCTCGGCGCCGCATTTGCCTTCACCGCACTTGCCTTCGGCCTCGGCTTTCTTCTCACCCGCGGCGCCCTCCTGGGATTGCTCAGCCTTCGGCTCGCCGCCGCACTTGCCTTCGCCGCAGGAACCCTCATGGTCTTTCTCATGGGCCGCCAGGCTGTAGCCGCTGGACAGCTCCTGGGCGGCGAAGGGGTTCTGCCCGGCCTGGGCGGTGAAGGCGGTCGCGCTCAACAGGGCGGCACCCAGGGTGGCGGCAAAGGTGGTCAGTTGTTTCATGGGAATCTCCGGTGGTATGACCGGGGCACCGATTGGCACCCTCGCCACACTAGACGGAGCGATCCAGCGGGCGTTACAGCACTCCGAAGATTATTCGAACGAGGGGTCTGCAGGAATCGCGGGTATCACCTAGACGGCCCCACCCGCCCTCGACTGCGCCGCCGAGGTAATTTCCGTAGGTCGGGTTACGTTTTGCTAACCCGACGGCAGTGTCGGGTTACGCTTCGCTAACCCGACCTACGGTCTCTTGTGCGGTGGGCATCAAGACGGAAACGCTCCAGCAAGCGAAGCCCGCGGTAGCGCATTACGGCGGTGCCGACCTCTCGGCGCGCCCCCTACGAAAGCGCTTCGGCGAAGCCCGCGGCACCTGCCTAGAGGGAAGAATTACGCCGCTGTTCGGCCAGGCGCGCCGCCAGCCGGTCCAGCTCGGGATCGAGGCCTTCGGGCAGGGCTCGCAGGGTGGCCTGGGTCAGGCGCATCTGCCGGATGAAGCGCCGGCAATTGCGGCAGGCGAGCAAGTGCCGGCGCACGGCCATTCGCTCGCGAAAACTCAATTGGCGATCCAGGAAATCGCTGGAGCGCGCCACCAACTCCTTGCAGCTCAGCATTGGCCCGTCTCCTCGAAATGCTCCAGGGTCGCGAATACTTTCAACCGCGCACGATGCAGCAGCACCCTGACATTGGAGAGCGAGACCTCGAGAAGATTACAGATCTCCTCCAACTCCAGGCCCTGCCGCTCGCGCAGCATCAAGACGCTGCCCTGCAATTCGGACAGGCTGTTCAGGGTTTTCTCCAGGCATTCGCGCAATTCGTCTTCGGTCAGCAGGGCCTCGGGCGAGTCCTCATGCCAGGCGAAAGGCGCCGCCAGCCAATGGCCATCCTCGGCGAAACGCCCATCATCGATCGAGCCGTGGGGCGCCGGCAGGTCGTCCATCAGCACTTCTCGGCGGTTGTGCTTGAGGCGGGTCTTGGCGGTGTTGGCCGTGATGGTCAGCAACCAGGTCTTCAGGCTGGAGCGGCCCTGAAAGCCGTCCAGATTGCGCACCACCGCCAGCCAGGCATCCTGCACCACCTCGTCGGCATTGCGACTGCCGACTATGGCATAGGCCACAGCGCGCATGGCGCCCTGGTAGCGGGCGACCAGCTCGCGAAACGCTTGCTGCTCGCCGGCCAGCAGGCGCGGTAGCAGCTCGCTATCGCCCGGACTGGCCATCAGCGTTTACGCAGAAGCACGCTGCCGATGGAATAACCCGCTCCGAAGGAGCTGAGCACGCCCAGCGCCCCGTTCGGCAGGTCGTCCTGGTTCTTGTGGAAGGCGATAACCGAACCGGCCGAACTGGTGTTGCCGTAGGTGTCCAGAATTACCGGCGCCTCATGGGCCTCGGCCTCGCGACCCAGGAGACGCCTGGCGATCAGCTGGTTCATGCTGAGGTTGGCCTGGTGCAGCCAGAGGCGCTTGACGTCGCCGATGCCCAGCTGGTTCTGCGCCAGGTGCGTGCCGATCAGCTCGGCCACCATCGGACAGACATCGCGGAACACCTTGCGACCTTCCTGGACGAACAGCTTGTCCGGCGCGCCTATTCCTTCTTCCCCCGCGCGGTTGAGAAAGCCGAAGTTGTTGCGGATATTGTTGGAGAACTGGGTCAGCAACTTGGTACCGACGATCTCGAACTGATGGGCCGAAGTCGCCAGGTCGGCCCGTTCCACCAGCACCGCGGTGGCCGCGTCACCGAAGATGAAGTGGCTGTCGCGGTCGCGAAAATTCAGATGCCCAGTGCAGATTTCCGGGCTGATCACCAGCACCGCCCGCGCCTGGCCCAGTTGCACGCTGTTGTTCGCCGCCTGGATGCCGAAGGTGGCCGAGGAACAGGCCACGTTCATGTCGTAGCCGAAGCCCTGGATGCCGAGGGCAGCCTGCACTTCGATGGAAATCGCCGGGTAGGCGCGCTGCAGGTTGGAACAGGCGACTATCACCCCGTCGACATCCGCCGCGGTCTTGCCGGCACGGGCCAGGGCCTGTTCGGCGGCCGCGACACCCATCTGGCAGAGGATCGACCATTCGTCGTTCGAGCGCTCGGGAATCCGCGGGGTCATGCGCGTCGGGTCGAGAATGCCCGCCTTGTCCATCACGAAGCGGCTCTTGATGCCGGAAGCTTTTTCGATAAAGGCCGCGTTGGATTCGGTCAGCGCCTGTACCTCGCCGCCTTCGATGGCGGCGGCATGTTCGGCGTTGAACAGCCGTACATAGGCATTGAAGGAGTCCACCAGCTCGTCGTTGGAGATGCTGTTCGCCGGGGTATAAAGGCCGGTTCCACTGATGACGACGTTATGCACGGTAGTTCCTCGGATTCGGGACCGCTGCGCGCAGCGGCCTTGATAGGCAGTAAAGCCCAGGCCCGATTGATCATGGCCTGCAGCTGAAATTCGACATTACGGGTGCGCGGCGCCGAGCGTCTCCAGCCGCGAGCCCCATCCTGGGGCCGCCATTCTACAGCCGAAAGGGCGCTGCATCATGGCAGTCGGCCTGTATCTGCGACGCAAAGGCCAAGTGTGCCACAGCCGGCCCCGTTGCGCGTCACCCAGGGCCTGGAACCATTCTGCCATCCAGGCGCGTTGCGTTCCGTGTCGGCGTTAGAGAATGCCGAAAGTCCAAACCTGGAACCCTCGTACCTCAGCAGCACTTCTATAAGAACGACGCTGAGCGCAACCAGGTCACCTCGGGATTCGCATCCCTGGGCCCGGGTCTGCGTCCGCGCCCGAGCCTCGGGCGCCTGGTGCGCTCAGTCATGCTGTTCAGCGCCAAAACCCAGGGCTTATTATCCAGCCAGACACTACTCATAGGGATGCCCACCCATGACCCTGCACAGCTGGCTGCTTTACCTCAGTGCCGTGATCGGCCTGTCGCTGACGCCGGGACCCAACGGCTTGCTGGCGCTGACCCACGGCGCGCGCTATGGGCACCGGAAAACCCTGTGGACCGTCACGGGCGGCATGCTCGGTTTCGTCGTCCTGATGGCCCTGTCGATGTTCGGCATCGGCGCCCTGCTGAAAGCCTCGGCCGATGCCCTGATCCTTCTCAAATGGCTGGGGGGCGCCTACCTGGTCTGGCTCGGCGTCCAGCTCTGGTCCGCCCCGGCGTTGCGCCTGGCGGCGGTCGGCCCGGCGTCGAACGAAGGGGGTTCCCGCCTGTTCCGTCTGGGCTTGCTCTCGGCCCTGTCCAACCCCAAGGTGATCCTGTTCTTCGGCGCCTTCCTGCCCCAGTTCCTCGACCCAGGGGCCGATCTCTGGACACAGTTCGCCGTGATGGCGCTGACCTTCGCCCTGGTGGAAGGGCTGGTGGAATACCTGCTGGCGCGCCTCGCCCACCGCATCCGCCCCTGGCTGGAACGCAGCGGCAAGGGTTTCAACCGTTGCTGCGGCGGGTTGTTCGCCTTGATGGGTGCGGCATTGCCGATAAGCCGCTGAGACGGCCGCGCAGGCGGGGCAAGCTGAGAAGCCGCTAACGATCTGCCGCAAAATACCTTGTGAGCCGGCCAAGTGTTCGCTAGCTTCGAGCGGTCGTACCTCCAGCGCAATGGACGCGCAGGAGGACGGCCACTTCACGCGCGGCGGCCTGCCGGCTCGCGCCGAAAACCTGATCCCCCGTTGTGCCGTGGCGACAGGCGTTCGTCCACCTATTGACCCGCAAGGAACACAGGGATGCGTTTATCACACTGGATCAAGGGACTCCTTCTTTTCGGCTGCATCAGCCCATTCGCCCAGGCCGCGGTCTACCTCTGCGAGACCGACGCGGGCCAGCTCA